>JBASAE010000554.1:0-2797 GCA_049654285.1 Microbacterium sp. | reverse complement strand
AAGCGGGCCGGTGCCGCGTTCACGGTGAGCCCCGGCCTCGACCTCGACATCGTGCGCGCCTCCCACGAGGCGGGCATGCCCTCGATCCCGGGCGTCGCGACGCCGACGGAGGTGCAGCGCGCGCTCGGCGACGGCCTCACGTGGCTGAAGGCGTTCCCGGCATCCCTGCTCGGCACCGGCTGGTTCGCCGCCATGCGCGGCCCGTTCCCGCAGGCGACGTTCGTCGCGACCGGCGGAATGGGCTCGGGGAACGCCGAGGCGTATCTGACCGCCGGGGTGCAGGTCGTCGCGGTGGGCTCCGCCCTGGAGGACGACGCGCAACTGCCGGCTCTCGCCGCTCTGCTCTGAGCCCCGCTGCTCTGCGGGGGAGCCGCGCGGCCGGGTCAGCCGAGGGCGCGGCGCAGCTTCTCGGGGTTCGACACCATGCGGATGCCGTCGATCCGGCCGTTCCCGTCGAGCTCGACCGTGAGCACATCGGTGCGTCCGCTGTGCGTGAGCGCGAGCGCCGACTCGCCGTTGACGTCCAGCAGCGCGACGCCGAGCGGATGCCCGGACGCCCGTGCCTTGTCGAGCACGCCGAGCAGGAAGCGGCGCACCCGGTCGCCGCCGAGGATCGGCTTGAGCGCTGCCCGGACCCGGCCGCCCCCGTCGCTCCACAGCGTCACATCGTCGGACAGCAGCGCGAGCACGGTCGGCAGGTCGCCCCCCTCGATCGCCGACGCCAGGGCGCCGAGCGCCGCGGCGTCCGGAGAGCGCGACGGAGCAGCGTCCGGTGTCAGGCGCAGCCGGCGCTCGCCGCGTGAGATCGCCTGCCGCACCGCCGCCGGCGACTTCCGCAGGATGCCGCCGATCTCCACCGCCGACATGCCGTAGGCGCGGTGCAGCACGACCGCGGCCCTGGCATCCGCCGGCAGCTGCTCGGCCAGGTGCAGCAGCGCGAGCGAGAGCAGCTCGCGGTCGGCCACCGCGTCCTCGGGCAGCCGGGCGGTGGACACCGGCTCGGGCAGCCAGCTCCCGACGTACTCCTCGCGCGCCACGGCGAGCGCGCGCACCCGATCGATCGAGCGGCGCACGCAGACCGTGGTCAGCCAGGCCGGCCAGGAGCGCACACCGCCACCGCCGCGTTCCTCGCGCAGGGCGTCGATCGCCACCTCGGACACGACGTCCTCGGCATCGCCGAAGTCGCCGAGCATCCGGTAGGCGATGCCGATCAGGCGCCCCCGTTCGGACTCCCAGGCGCGGGATGCGGGGGTCGCGAGGGTCATGCCCCCCACGCTACTCACACGACCGGGTGCTTGTCGTCGATGGGCGGCTCCATCTCGGTCGCGATCGCGACGCGGTTCCACACGTTGATCACGCTGATCGCCAGCACGATCGCGCCCAGCTCGCCCTCGTCGAAGTGCGCGGCCGCGGCATCCCAGATCTCATCGGTCACGGTGTCGGGCCCGAGCCTCGTGACGGCGTCGGTCAGCGCCAGGGCCGCCAGCTCGGCCTCGGAGAAGAACCCGCGTGCGTGCTGCCAGGCCCCCACCGCGTGCAGCGTGCGCTGCGGGATGCCCCGCTTCGCCCCGTCCGTCGCGTGCATGTCGACGCAGAACCCGCAGCCGTTCAGGATCGACGCGCGCAGCTTGATCAGCTCGTACAGCCGGGGTTCCACCGACTTGCGCGCGTACGCCTCCAATCCCAGCACGGCCGCGTAGCCGAGCTTGTTGGTCCGGCTCATCTCGATCCTGGTCATGACGTCCCCTTCGCAGGCCGCGCCGATCGCGGCCCTCATCTGATCTGTCGATCCCGGGCCGCGAAGTGTGACAGCCGGGTCAGAGCGCGACGGTGCGGAATCCTGCGTTGCCCATCGACGAGTCGGGGGTGTTCGACGAGCGAGCCGAGTTGCGGTAGCGGTTGCAGTACGAGATGTGGCACAGATAGCTGCCGCCGCGCAGGATGCGCGCCCCGCCCGCCGCAGGGCCCGCGGGTGCGGTCACGTCGCCGCGGCGGTACTCGCCGGGGGAGAACCAGTCCTGGCACCACTCCCACACGTTGCCGACCGGCTGCCACAGCCCGTAGCCGTTCGGCGCGAACGTGCGTACCGGGGCGGTGGTGAGGAAGCCGTCCTCGACGGTGTTCTCGCGCGGAAACGTGCCCTGCCAGATGTTCGCCCGCCACCCGCCCTCATCGACCTCGGCGTCACCCCAGGGATACTTCGCGCCGTCGATGCCGCCCCGTGCCGCGTACTCCCACTCGGCTTCGGTGGGAAGGCGCCGTCCGGCCCAGGCGCAATAGGCGAGCGCGTCGTTCCAGCTGACGTGCACGACCGGGTGATCGGCCAGGCCGTCGAGGTCGCTGAAGCGGCCGCCCGGATGCCGCCAGTCGGCGCCCTGCACCCCGAGCCACCACGGGGTGCCGCCGGCGCGGCCCATGACGTCGTCGTCGGCTGCGGCGAGGGCGAGGTGGAACACGGCGGAGAACCCGAACGTCTCGGCCTCCGTCCGGTACCCGGTGTCCTCGGCGAACCGGGCGAAGTCGGCATTGGTCACCGTGGTGGCGTCGATCTCGAAGGCGTCCAGCGTCACCCGGTGCCGCGGGGTCTCGCCGTCGCCCCGGTTCTCATCGCCCGAGGAGTCGCCCATCGTGAACGCGCCGGCCGGGATGCGCGCCTGCGCGATGGAGTGCCGTCCGACCGATGCCGGCGCCGCGTCCTGCGGCGGTCGGGAGCCCAGAGGCACGAAGGCCGTCCGTGAGGGGCCCCGCATCCGCATCCGCATCCCTGTCCGTCCACCGGCGCCTGTTCGCTCACCTC
>JBASAE010000553.1:0-1945 GCA_049654285.1 Microbacterium sp. | reverse complement strand
GATCGCGCCGGAGGGCCTGGGCGAGGCGATCGCCGATGTGCTCGAGGCGGTGGCGCGCGCGCATCCGCTCGTCGTCGTGGTCGAGGACCTGCACTGGGCCGACCCCGCGACCCTGTCCATCCTGTCGTTCCTGCTGCGCGTGGTCTCGCGCGAGCGCGTGCTGTTCGTGCTCACCTGCCGCACCGACGAGATCGGCCGCGGCGGCGCGGTGCGCGCCTTCCTCGCCGAGGCCGAGCGGGCCCGGCTGCTCGACCGCATCCCGCTGGCACGACTCGATCCGGCATCCGTGCGCGCCCTCGCCGAGGCGCTCGGCGGGGGGATCGACGACGCAGCGTTCGACCGCGTGCTGGAGCGCTCCGAGGGGGTGCCGTTCTTCGTCGAGGAGCTGTCCTGCAACGCGCAGGGGCCCATCCCCGACACCCTGCGCGACGTGCTGCTGGCCCGGTTCGACGCCCTCGGCGATGAGGCGAAGAAGGTGGTGCGCCTGGCGTCCGCCTCCGACGGAGCGGTGTCCCACGAGCTGCTCGCCGCCCTCGCCGCCCTCCCTGACGACCGACTCGACGGCGCGTTGCGCGAGGCGCTGAACGCGTCGATCCTCGCGGTGCGCGACGGTGACGCCTACGGCTTCCGACACGCGCTGCTGCGCGAGGCGGTGCACGACGACCTCCTGCCGGGCGAGCGCGGCCGGCTGCACCGTGCCTACGCGGAGGCGCTCGAACAGCGCCCCGAGGACGCCGGCTGCGGACGGGCGTCCGAGCTCGCGTTCCACTGGCATCAGGCGCACGACGCCCGCCGGGCGCTCGCCGCGGCGGTGCAGGCGATGACGCAGGCGAGATCGGCCTATGCGTTCTCGACCGCCGCCCGGTTCGGCGAGCTCGCGCTCGAGCTGTGGGATCAGGTGCCCGACGCCGAGGAGCTGGTCGGGATGCCGCGGATCGCGCTACTGGCCCGGCTCGGCTCGATCCTGCGCAACGCGGGTGACGGCGAACGGGCGCTCGCGATCGTCGAGCTGGCGCTGGAGGAGGCCGATCCCGAGACCACCGACCCCGCACTGCGGGTGCGTCTGCTGCGCGACAAGGCCTATTACCTGCAGAACGCGGGGCGGCCCGGGGCGATCGAGTACTCCGAACGGGCGCTGGCGCTGATGGACGGGCGGGTCGACGACGAACGGCTCCGCGCCTCGCTGCTCGTGCTGCTGGGCGGGCGACTGATGATCGCCGCGCGGCTCGACGAGGCCGAGGGGATCGCACAGGAGGCGATGCGGATCGGCGAGCAGCAGGGGTTCGACCCGATCGTCTCGCTCGCGGCGAACATGATCGGCAGCTGCCGGATGCAGCGCGGTGACCTCGACGGGGGCTATGCCTTCTACCGGCGGTCGTGGCAGCACGCGAGCGACAACGACGCCCGGCTGCGGTACCGCGTGAACTACTCCGACGTGCTCTGCTTGCTGGGACGGCACCATGAGGCGGTGCGGATCGCCGAAGAGGGCATCGCGCACGCGAGGGAGCTCGGGCTGGAGCGCACCAGCGGGTCGATCCTCACCCAGAACATGGTCGAGCCGCTGTTGCATCTGGGTGAGATCGACCGGGTCGAGACCCTGCTCGCGAACGATCTCGCGATGCGCACGCACCGCATCTTCCGGGTGTACACCACGCTATCGCGCATCCGGGCACTGGCCTGGCGGGGACGAACCGATGAGGCCGCCGCGCTGTACGACGAATGGCGGCGGCCCTTCGAGGCCGCGGCAGACGTCGAGAGCCAGGTCTGGTACGGAATGGTGGAGAGCCGGCTGGCCATCGCGCTGAACGCCGGGCGCGCGGTCCAGGCCGCCGAGCTGATCGAGGGGCTGCTCGACGATCCGGGGCGGCTGCTCGGCCATGTCGCCCGCCGGCTGATCGACGGCGGCTGGGCGGTGGCCGCGCTGCGTGCGCAGGGGGAGGACGTC
>JBASAE010000552.1:0-2849 GCA_049654285.1 Microbacterium sp. | reverse complement strand
GTAGAGCAGGATGCGCCCCAGTCGCACCCGGCCCGGCGCCGTGAGCAGGAACACCGGGATGAGCAGCGTGCCCACACTGAGGCCGTCGAGCAGTGCGAGGCCGATGAGCGCGATGGCCAGCGGTCCGTCCGGGGTGATGTCCATGTCCGCCAGCCTCGCGGGCCGGTGTGTCCCACGGATCGGGCGAACGTCGGATGCGCCGCCCGTGGGTCTCATCCTTTCGACCGAGCTCGCCGCGCTCATCCCTTAGACCGATGCGGGGTGGGGGAGGTCCGTGCTTCGATGGGGGCATGCGCGAGAGCACACACGAGGAGGCCGGCCTGGTCGCCGGCATCCGCGCGCATGCGCTTCGCCTGCTCCCTCGTCCGGTGTGGGATGCGATCGGCGTCGCGCTGATCAGCATCGCCGCCCCGCTGATCGGTCTCGTCGACATGTGGGACATGTTCCGCGTCACCTCGGAACCGGTGGACGGCTGGTGGAGCCTGGCGTTCGCGCTGCCCGGCTGCGTGCTGATGGTGCTGCGGGAGCGGATGCCGATGAGCGCTCTCCTCGGCGGCGCGGCGCTCTTCGCCGGCGACCTGGTGACCGCAGGCGGACTGGGCTCGCTGCTGGTGCTGATGGACGTGCTCTGGCACGCGGTGCACGGAGATTCGCCGCGAGTGCGCAGGGGTATCGGCGTGGGCATCGGCGTCGTCACCGTGATGGTGGGCGTGGCGACCCTGGTCCGCACAGGCGAGCTGCGTGTCGCGGTGCTGCTCGGGCTGACCTTCGCCGCGCTGCTCGGCACCGACTACTGGTGGGCGGTGGCGGTCGGCCGCGCCGAGGAGGTGGCCGAGCTGGAGAGCCGGCGGGCTGTCGATCGGGCGCACGACACGATCCGCGACGACCGAGAGTTGATGGCGCGCGAACTGCACGACGTCGTTGCCGGGCACGTGTCGGCCATCGCGATCAGGGCCGAGGCCGCGCTCTCCACTGCCCCGGACGAAGGTCGCGATCGGGAGGCGCTGCGGGCCGTGCGGGAGGCCAGTCTCAGCGCACACGAGGCGTTGCGCTCGATGATCTCGGTGCTCCGCGATGCCTCAGGCGGCGCTTTCACCGCTCCCCCTCGGCTGGATGACGTCCCGGCGCTGGTGCGCGCCGGCGAGGAGTCCGGACTGCGGATCCGGTACGCGCGGACGCTCGCCGACGAGCTCTCCGATCCGGTCGGCCACGCCGTCACCGACGTGGTGCGCGAGGCGCTGTCGAACTGCGCCCGCCACGCTCCCGGTGCCGACGTCGATGTACTGCTCGCCGGCGACGAGGACAGGGTCGAGGTGCGGGTCGAGTCCTCCGGAGGCACCGTCGGGGCGTCTCTCACCGGCTCGCGCACCGGCCTCCTGACCTTGGCCGAGGGCGTGCGGCGCCTGGGCGGCGAGTTCCAGGCCGGCCCGAGCACGGACGGCTGGTCGGTGCGTGCGTCGGTGCCGCGGAGGGCGGGCCCATGACGGACGTCGAGGGCGGGACGGATGCCGGGGGTGAGGAGCGTCCGCAGGAGCGGCCGGTCACGGTGCTCCTCGCCGACGATCACGGCGCGATCCGGGCCGGTCTGCGCATCATGCTCGAATCGCACGGCGTGCAGGTCGTCGGCGAGGCCGCCGACGGCGATGTCGCGGTGCGGAACGCGCGGGTGCTGCGCCCCGACGTGGTGCTGATGGATCTGCGGATGCCGACGCGGGACGGCATCTCAGCGACCAGGGAGATCGTGGCCGACGGGCTGGCCGACGTGCTCGTGCTCACCAGCTTCGACGAGGACGAGCTGGTGCACGGGGCGATCGCCGCCGGAGCAGCCGGATTCCTGCTGAAGACCACGGATGCCGCCACGCTGATCGACGCGGTGCGGACGGTCGCCGCCGGTGACGGGGTGCTCGATCCGCGCGTCACGCGGCGAGCGCTCGCGGTGGCGCGGGACGGCGTCCGGGCGAGCTCCCAGCGCCCGCCGGCGCGAGTCGACGAGGGGCTGACCGCGCGGGAGAGCGATGTGCTCGACGGTATCCTGCGGGGGTGGTCGAACGCGCAGCTCGCGGAGAGGCTGGGCATCTCGGTGCCTACGGTGAAGACGCACGTCTCCAACGTGCTCGCGAAACTGGGCGCGCGCAGCCGCTCGCATGCGGCGGCTCTGGTCCGCCGGCGCGGTCTCTGAGCGCAAGGTACCCCGGCGGACGTGCCTCAGGACTTGGCCGGCGTCAGCTCGTCGTCGCGCAGCGGGCGGGCGGCGCCGGAGAACAGGCCGGAGAGCGCCGCCAGCGCGACGAGGATGTACAGGGTGTTCAGCAGGCCGATGTGCTCGCTGATGAAGCCGAGGATCGGCGGGCCGCCGAGGAAGGCGACGTAGCCGATCGTCGCAGCGGCGCTCACCCGGGCGGCCGCCTTGGCCGGGTCGTCGGCCGCGGCCGACATGCCCAGCGGGAACCCGAGCGACGCGCCGATGCCCCACAGGGCCGCACCCACGAAGACCAGCGGCGTGCTCGGCGCGAGGATGAACAGCAGGATGCCCCCGGCTGCCGTGATCGAGAGCACACGGAGCACCACGACCCGGCCGATCCGGTCGACCAGCGGCCCACCGAACAGGCGTACCACGGTCATCGCCACCGAGAACACGGCGAGTGCCGCGGCGCCCATGGCGGGACCGGCGCCGTGGTCCTCCGCGGCGCCGAGCGCCAGCCAGTCGTTGGCCCCGCCCTCGGCGAACGCCATCCCCAGCATGACGACGCCCAGCGCGTAGGTGCGCGGCTCGCGCCATGCCGACAGGGCGACGTGCATGCGCTCGCGCCACGCCGGCTTCTGCTGCGGCTCGGGGTCGAGGGCCGCCT
>JBASAE010000551.1:0-10156 GCA_049654285.1 Microbacterium sp. | reverse complement strand
CCTCCAGGGCGGCGAGCACATCGTCGCGTCGGCCCTCGGCGGGGTGGAAGTAGGCGGTGACGACGACGGGGCTGCTCATCTCTGGGCTCTTTCTGGTCTCGGGTGGAGTCGGCGGGCGATTCGCCCTCCGCGATGTCTACCGTAGGGCGTGGCTCTACCGTAGGATCACCGCGAAGCACTGTCAACAGTTCAACGCAAGACGAGGGCGGTCCTCTTCGCACGGTACTGTGACGTGCGGCGGCGTCGGTGGACACGCCGTATCGCCGCGATCGAGAAGAGGACGAAGTGGTCGTCGAATGGTGGAGCATCATCCCGTTCGGAGTGCTGCTGCTGTGCATCGCCGTGCTCCCGCTGATCCCGGCGACCTCGCATATCTGGGAGCGCAACACCGCCAAGCTCGCCGTCGCCCTGGCGTGTGGGCTGCCGATCGCGATCTGGTTCATCGCCGCGGGGCACGGCGCGGACATCGCCGACGCGGTGGTCGAGTACGTGCAGTTCATCATGTTGCTGCTCGCCCTGTTCGTCGTGTCGGGCGGGATCTTCCTCGCCGGTGACATCCGCGCGACGCCGCGGAACAACACGGTCTTCCTGTCCGTGGGCGGGGCGATCGCCTCGTTCATCGGCACCACCGGCGCGGCGATGCTGTTGATCCGCCCGCTGCTGAACACCAATCGCGAGCGTGCGCACAAGGTGCACACCGTCGTGTTCACGATCTTCATCGTCGCGAACTGCGGCGGTCTCCTCACGCCGCTCGGCGATCCACCGCTGTTCCTCGGCTTCCTGCGGGGTGTGCCGTTCGAGTGGACGATGGGACTGTGGCCGCAGTGGCTGCTGGTGAACGCACTGCTGCTGGCGACCTACTACGCGCTCGACCGCCGCGCCTACGCGCGCGAGACGCCGGAGGCGATCCGCTCGGACGACGCCGAGCAGACGCCGCTGCGCGTGCGGGGCGGCGTGCAGTTCCTGTTCTTCGCCCTGGTGATCGTCGGTGTGGCGTTCGTCCCCTCGATCGACCTGCACGCCGTGCAGTCCGGGACGGCGGCGCTCGTGCAGGCGGTGCCGTGGCGGGAGCTGCTCTTCGCGGGCGTGACGGTGCTGTCCCTCGCCCTGGGCGGGCGGCGCGTGCGGTTCTCGCTCAACGGGTTCACCTGGGCGCCCATCCTCGAGGTCGCCGCACTGTTCTCCGGCATCTTCCTGGCGATGGTGCCCGCGCTGAACTACCTCGGGCAGGTCGCGCCGTCGCTGCCGCTGAACCGGGTGACGCTGTTCCTGTTCTCCGGCGGGCTGTCCTCGGTGCTCGACAACGCGCCGACCTACGCGACGTTCTTCGAGATGGCCGCCCAGCTGCCCGGCGATCCGCGCATCGGCGCCGCGCCGGGGGTGCCGGAGGCGTATCTCGTCGCGATCTCACTGGGGTCGGTGCTGTGCGGCGCGATGACCTACATCGGCAACGGCCCGAACTTCATGGTCAAGGCCGTCGCCGACGACGCGGGAGTGACGGCCCCCTCGTTCGGCGGGTACATCGTGTGGGCGCTGCGCTATCTCGCGCCGGTGCTCGCGGCCATGGCTCTGATCTTCCTCGTCGAGGGGGCCTGGTGGACGGTGGCGGGGGTCGCGGTCGCGGTCGCCGTGCTGCTGCAGGCGGTCTGGATCGGTGTCCGTGCCGGGAAGCCGCGCGGGGTCCAGGCGTTCTGAGCCCGCCTCGCGCTCGGCCTTGACCCTTTCGCTCTTTCCTATAGGATCTAGGAAGATTCGGCAGTTGTCGGATCGAACGCATCGCTGACGAAGGAGTGAGCATGGCTGAGGGTGCTGTGAAGGTCGAAGACGAGCGCAGACAGCGAGACCGCAAGAAGGTGAAGAACCTCAGGTACTGGATCCTGGGATGGCTGCTGCTCGCCGGCATCCTCAACTACATGGACCGGTCCTCGATCTCCATCGCCGCACCGTTCATGATCGAGGAGCTGGGGCTGACGAAGACCGACATCGGTCTGCTCGGGGCGGTGTTCTCGTGGACGTACGCGGTCTGCCAGCTCCCCGCCGGATACCTGATCGACAAGCTCGGGGCGCGGCGGATCTACTTCCTCGCCGTCGGGATCTGGTCCATCGCCACCGCCTTGATGGCCTTCGGGCACTCGATGGTGCACTTCCTCACGTTCCGGTTCCTGCTCGGCGTGGGCGAGTCGCCCAACTCGCCCAACGCGAGCAAGATCACCACGGCGTGGTTCCCCCGCGCCGAGCGCGGTCAGGCCGCGGGCATCTGGGACTCCGGCTCCAAGTGGGGATCGGCGATCGCGCCCCCGGTGCTGACCGTCCTCGCCCTCGGTCTCGGATGGCGGGCGATGTTCCTGGTGATCGGCCTCGTGGGCGTGGTGCTCGCGGTGGCCTTCTGGGCGTTCTACCGCGCGCCCGAGGATGAGAAGCGGCTCTCTGACGAGGAGTACCGCCACATCCTCGCCGGGCGCGACGACACCGAGAAGCCGGCCGCCCACCTGCCCTGGCTGAGGTTCTTCACCTATCCCCAGACCTGGGGCATGATCCTCGGATTCTTCAGCTCCATCTGGATCTGGAACATCTTCATCACCTTCCTCCCGCTCTTCCTGCAGGACACCCTCGGCGTCTCGATCGCGAACACCGGGTGGGTGGCGGCCATCCCGTATCTCGCGGCGGCGCTCGGGGCGATCTTCACCGGGCGGTTGACGCTGACGCTGGTGCGCCGTCGGGGGATGAGCTCGATCGGATCGAAGAAGGCCATCCTGATCGCCGGATGCATCGGCCTCGGCGTGCTGCTGTGCATCGTGCCGTTCGTGCATGACCTCACCCTTGCGCTCGTGGTGCTCTGCCTCGCGCTCGCTCTGGTGGCGGCCATCCAGGCGCAGTCCTGGGCGCTCACCAGCGACATCGTGCCCGACACGCACGCCGCGCGCTTCGGCGGGATCATGAACTTCGGCGGATACTTCGGCGGCGCGCTGGCCCCGGTGGTCACCGGGATGGTCGTCGACTCGACCGGATCCTATGCGTGGCCGTTCATCGTGGCCGGCGTGATCGCGGCGCTCGGGGCCTGCTTCTACGGCTTCCTCGTGCGCCGGCCGATCCACAGCATGGCGGCGGACGTCGCCTGAGGCGGAGAGAGTGAGGAAGGAGTGCTGATGGCTGGTCGTGCAGATGGGCCGTACGTCGTCGGGCTGACCGCCGACGGGGCGGATGCCTCGGGGGAGACCGTCTTCGGTGACATCGGTCTGGATCGGCTGGTCGACGCGGGGCTCGAGTGGCGGTTGCTGCCGGAGATCCCGGCGCACGGACCGGTCGACCCGGAGGCGTTGGCCGGCGTGGACGCCGTGGTCTCGTTCGGGCACATCCCGTTCGACGCGGAGCTGGTGCGCGCCGTGCCCCGGCTGCGGCACATCGCGCGGTTCGGCGCGGGGTACGACGGCATCGATCCCCACGATCTCGCGGCCGAGGGCGTGATCCTCACGAACGCCCCGGGGGCGGTCCGGAAACCGATGGCGCTGTCGGCGGTCACACTCGTGCTCGCGTGCGCGCACCGGCTGGTGGAGAACCACATGGTCACCTCCACCGGCCGGTGGGCGCAGGAGCGGGGCAAGCATCGCGGGATCGGCGTGGACGGCCGGACGGTGGGCATCATCGGGCTCGGCAGCGTCGGCGGGCTCGTGGCGGAGCATCTCCAGGCGCTGGGGATGACGGTCATCGCCGCGGACCGTCCGTCGGCGCGGGAGGCGGCGCGCGCGCTGTCGATCGAGCTCGTCGACCTGCACGCCCTCGCGCAGCGCTCGGACTTCGTGGTGATCACCGCGGCGCTGACTCCGCAGAACCACCACCTCGTGGACGCCGACTTCATCGCGGCCATGCGTCCGACCGCCTATCTCGTGAACGTCGCCAGAGGCGGGCTGGTGGATCAGGCCGCGCTCACCGCGGCCCTTCAGGAGGGGCGGATCGCGGGGGCCGCCGTCGACGTCTACGAGCCGGAGCCCCCGGCGGCGGACGAGCCGCTGCTCCGGCTGCCGCAGGTGATCGCCACGCCGCACGCGCTGTGCTGGACCGCGGACTTCACCCGCGACGTGTCGGCGTCGGTCATCGGCTCCCTGATCACCGCTGCGCGCGGGGAGATCCCCGACACAGCGCTGGCCCGCGAAGCCCTCGACGCGCGCACGTGGCGCGGCGCTCGGGTCGCGGACTGATCCGCGACCCGGGCCCTCCTGGGCCCGGGTGTCCGTCCGGTCGATGCCCGAGCGTCCGTGCCTCCCGACGACTCTTTGACTTTGATGCAATTTCCTATAGGATCTAGGAAGATTCGACAGCAGCCGGATCCGCATTCGTCAATGGAGTCGCCATGACCGCAACGTCGCATTCGCTCACCGCCGAGACCTGGCCGATCGCCGTCTGCATGCACGGGTTCACGCCCGTCGCCGCCGACGGGACCCGGCTGCACGACGCCGCCCCCGAGGTGTGGGACGGCGTGTTCCGTCAGATCGCCGGCCTCGGCTTCACAGCGGTCGAGATCGCAGACAGCCACATCCGTCCCTCCGAGCTGACCCCGGGGCGCCGCGCTGAGCTCAAGGCGATCGCCGACAGCCACGGCGTGCAGCCGATCTCCGTGCACGTGCAGCGCCAGAGCGTGATCGAGCCCGGCAAGGGCGAGGAGAACCTCGCCTACGCGCACCGCGCGATCGACGCCGCCGCCGAGCTGGGCATGCAGGTCTTCTCCACCGGCCTGCACCAGCCGTTCACCGAGGCGCAGCGCAAGGCGCTGTGGTTCTGGACCGCGCCCGGACCGGTCGATCCCGACGACGCCGAGACCCGCGCCCTCGCCGTGAGCCGCCTGCGCGAGCTGGGCGAGCACGCCGCATCCGTCGGACTGCCCATGTCCCTGGAGATGTACGAGGACACCTACCTCGGCACCGCCGACAGCGCCGTGCGCCTGATCGAGGAGATCGGCCTGGACAACGTCGGCCTGAACCCCGACATCGCCAACCTCATCCGTCTGCACCGGCCCATCGAGGACTGGCGCGAGATGCACGAGAAGACCCTGCCGTACGCGAACTACTGGCACGTGAAGAACTACACGCGCGACGAGTCCGCCGACGGCAGCTGGCAGACCTCGGTGCCGACCAGCCTCGAGCTCGGCCTGATCAACTACCGCGCCATGGTCGACCTCGCGGTCGAGGTCGGCTTCCGCGGCCCGTTCCTGATGGAGCAGTACGGCGGAGACAGCCTGGGCGTCTGCGCGAGCAACCGCGACTACCTGCGCACCCTGCTTCCCGAGACCGTCGACGCCTGAGCGCCGAAGAAGGAGAAGAGACCATGACCACCTCGCAGCGCCCCGTCTACGCCGTGATCGGCAGCGGCTACATGGGCGGCGGCATCGCGCAGTCGCTCGCGCTCTCGGGCGCCGACGTGCGCATCGCCGACGTCGACCTCGCGATCGCCCAGGGCAACCGCGACCGGCTCATCGCCGAGGCCGCGCAGTTCGCCGCCGACGGCCTGTTCCCCGCGGACGCCGCAGCGGTCATCGCCGAGCGGATCGTCGCCGCCACCATCGAGGACGCCGTCTCCGGCGCCACCTTCATCGAGGAGGCGGTCCCCGAGAAGATCGAGATCAAGCACGCCACCCTGCGGCGCATCTCGGAGGCCGCCGACCCCGAGGCGGTCATCGGCAGCAACACCTCCACGATCCTGATCGGGCGTCTGGCCGAGGCCGTGACGAACCCGGCACGGTTCCTCGGCGTGCACTTCTCCAACCCGGCGCCGTTCATCCCGGGCGTCGAGCTGATCCCGCACGCGGGGACGGACGCCGCGGTGCTGCCCGTCGTCGAGGAGATCGTCGCGGCCACCGGCAAGGAGACCGCGCGCGTCAAGGACGCCACCGGATTCGTGCTCAACCGCCTGCAGTACGCGCTGTTCCACGAGGCCACCCAGCTGGTGGAGGAGGGCGTCGCCACCGCGGAGGACATCGACACGATCGTGCGCACCACGTTCGGATTCCGCCTGCCGTTCTTCGGCCCGTTCGCGATCGCCGACATGGCCGGGCTCGACGTGTACGCCTTCTGCTACGCATCGCTGCAGACCGAGTTCCCCGAGCGGTTCGCCACGCCGGCGATCCTCGAGGAGCTGGTGCGAGCGGGCAAGCTCGGCACCAAGTCGGGTGCCGGATTCCTCGACGTCCCCGCCGATCGCACGCCCGAGCTCGTCGCGTATCGGAACAAGGCCTACGTCGCGATGAAGAAGCTCATCGACGAACTGGGACCTGCGCCGATCCACCCCGAGCACTGATCCGATCACGAAGACAGACACAAGGAGCCGATGATGGCAAACGCATTCCCCTCCGAGCGCACGGTGATCCTCACCGGCGCCGCCAGCCCGCGCGGCATCGGCCGCGCCACCGCGTTCTACCTCGCTGAGCGCGGATGGAACGTCGGCATCGTCGACCTCGACGCCGACGCCGCAGCGGCGACCGCGGCCGAGGTCGCCGAGAAGCACGGCGTCCAGGCCGTGGGCGTCGGCGCCAACGTGAGCGATCGCGAGCAGGCGGTCGCCGCGGTCGACGCGATCGAGGCGGCGCTTCCGCAGGTCGTCGCGCTGGTGAACTTCGCCGGCGTCTCGTCGCCCGTGCCCTACCTCGAGGTCACCCCCGAGGAGTGGGACCGGGTGCAGTCGATCAACCTCTCCGGCGTGCACTGGATCACGCAGCGCGTGACCCGGACGCTCGTCGAGAACGGCGTCGGCCGCCTCGTCGGGATCTCGTCGGTGTCGGCCCAGCGCGGCGGCGGCACGTTCTCCAAGACGCCGTACTCGGCGTCCAAGGCCGGCGTCATCGGCCTGATGCGCTCGATCGCCCGCGAGGTCGGCCCGTTCGGCGTGACCGCGAACGTGATCTCACCCGGGCCGATCGACACCGACATCATGGGCGGCACCCTGACCGACGAGCGCAAGACCGCGATGGCCGCCGACGGCGTGCTGCCGCGCATCGGCACGCCGACCGACATCGCCGCGGCGGTCGCCTACCTCATCAGCGAAGACGCCGGATTCGTGACGGGCCAGACCCTGAACGTCGACGGCGGCCTCTACATGCACTGAGGAGACCCCATGGGTTCCTGGTCCAAGGGCCGCATCCTGTTCCTGGTGCTCGGGGTGATCTGCGTGGTCGTCGGCCTCGCCATGATCATCCCGGCACTGGGGAACTGATCGCCGCCCGCCCCTATCCCTCCCGATAACACCCCACCTCCGAACACTCAAAGGAGAGTCCATCGTGTCCGACTCGGCACACAGCGCCACGGCGCAGAACCTCCTGGCCAGCCCGCACCTGGCCAGCGGCATCCGGAAGGCGACCTTCCGCCTGATGCCGATGCTCATCATCCTGTACTTCGTCGCATTCCTCGACCGCACCAACGTCGGCTTCGCCGAGGCGGCCATGGAGGTCGACCGCGGGATCTCGGCGGGCGCCTACGCGCTCGGCGCCGGCATCTTCTTCATCGGCTATGCGCTGTTCGAGATCCCCTCGAACCTGCTGCTCACCAAGTTCGGCGCCCGCTTCTGGCTCGCGCGCATCGCGATCACCTGGGGCATCGTCGCGGCGGCGTTCGCGTTCGTCAACGGTGAGACGATGTTCGTCATCCTGCGCTTCCTGCTCGGCGTCACCGAGGCGGGGCTCTTCCCCGGCGTGATCATGTTCCTGGCGGAATGGTTCCCGAACAAGCGCCGCGTGCAGATGTTCGCGCTGTTCTACCTGGCGCAGCCCTTCTCGCAGATGCTCGGCGCCCCGCTGTCGGGCGGCCTGATCAGCTTCGGCGAGAAGTTCACGCCGTGGGCCGGATGGCAGGTGATGTTCTTCACCGAGGGCATGATGGCGGTGCTCGCCGGTATCGCGGCATTGTTCTTCCTGGTCGATTCGCCGCAGAAGGCGAAGTTCCTCGACGCCGACGAGAAGGCCGCGATGAAGGCCGTCATGGACCACGAGGACTCCATCAAGGCGGCGGACGGTCCGCGCGGCATCGGCCCGGCGCTGATCAACTGGAAGGTGTGGTACTTCACCATCATCTACTTCTGCCTGCAGATCGCGGTGTACGGCACCACGTTCTACCTGCCGCAGCAGGTCGCCGGTCTCATCGGCAAGAAGGTCGGCTGGGAGGTCGGTCTGGTGACCGCCATCCCGTGGGCGGTCGGCCTGTTCGCCTGCTACTACGTCGGCAAGCACGCCGACAGCGTGCAGCGTCGCCGCAGCTGGGGCGCGCTGTTCTTCCTGATCACCGGAGTGGCGATCCTCGTGTCGGCGTGGGCCGGCGTCACCGGGCAGAGCCTGCTCGGCATCGCCGCGATCACCATCGCCGTCGCCGCCTTCCTGTCGACCGGTCCGATCACGTGGTCGTTCCCGACCTCGTTCCTCACCGGTGCGGCCGCCGCGACCGGCATCGGCCTGATCAACTCGCTCGGAAACCTCGGCGGGTTCGTGGCGCCGATCATGCGCACCGGCATCAACGAGGCCGCCCCCACCGACAGCGGCGCCTGGGGCGTCGTCTCGCTGGGCGTGTTCGCCTTCGTCGGGGCGATCCTGATGTGGGCCACGCGGTACTTCAGCGCGAAGGCCGACGCCCTCCTCGTCGAGGACACCGCACCGATGCACTGAGAGGAGGCGGGGCGCTTATCATTCGATGAGCGCCCCGCTCTTCTGTCGAGCCGCTTTCCGTCGAGGAGGAATCGTGAACAGCAGCCCATCCATCGCCTTCGTCGGCCTGGGGGCGATCGGGCTGCCGATGGCGTCCTGCATCGCCGCCCGCGGGTTCGACGTGATCGGCGTCGAGCCGCTCCCCGTGGGCCGGGAGCGCGCGGCCGAGGCCGGCATCCGCTCGGTCGCATCGATCGACGAGGTCGGCGCCGTCCAGACGGTCGTCGTCATGGTCGCCACAGCGGACCAGCTCGCCAGCGTCGTCGACGCGGCTCTCGGGCACGAGGTCGCGCGGGCGCGCTGGGTGGTGATGTCCACGGTCGGCGGCGCGGCCGTCCGCCGGGAGGCGGAGCGCATCGTCGCGGCCGGGGGCGCCGTGGTCGACGCGCCGGTGAGCGGCGGGGTGGCTCGGGCGAGGATCGGCGAGCTGGCCTTGTTCGTGTCCGGGACGACGGCCGACATCGACGCCGTCCGACCGGTGCTCGACGCGATGGGCACCCCGCGCGTCGTCGGCGCCGCGGTCGGTGACGGGCAGTCGGTGAAGGTCGTGAACCAGCACCTCTGCTCGGTGCACATCGTCGCCGCGGCCGAGGCGTTGGCCCTGGCGGAACGGCTCGACCTCGACCCCGCGTTCATCCTCGACGTGGTCGGAAAGGGCGCCGCGGCGTCGTTCATGCTCGGCGACCGCGGTCCGCGGATGCTGCAGGACGACGCGCCCGTGCTCAGCCAGATCGGCATCTTCGTCAAGGACAGCGGGCTCGTCGCGGACGCGGCGGCCGAGGCCGGGATCGAGCTCCCGCTGCTCGCAGCGGCGCGGGAGCGCTATCTGCTGGCCGAGGAGCAGGGCCTGCGCACCCACGACGACTCCAGCGTGATCGAGACGTACCGCACGGAAGCGAGCGCGTCGTGAAGACGGTCGTGCTCGACGACGACCCCACTGGCACGCAGTCGGCCTCCGGAGTCGTCGTGCTGCTGGACTACGACGCCGCCTCGATCCGCGACGCTCTCGAGCAGGCCGACAGTGTCTACGTGCAGACGAACTCGCGGGCGATCGACGAGAGGTCCGCGATCGAGCTCGTCTCGGGTGTGCGCGACGCCGCACGGCAGGCCGCGGCGGAACTGGGCGAGGGGCTCCAGTTCGTGCTGCGTGGGGACTCCACCCTCCGCGGGCACGTGTTCGCCGAGACCGAGCAGTTCCTCGACGACGACTCCGTGATCGTGTTCAGCCCGGCGTTCCCGGACGGCGGTCGGACGACCGTCGACGGCGTGCACTGGGTGCGCATCGGCGACCGGCGGCTCGCCGCACATGAGACCGAGTACGCGCAGGACCCGGTCTTCCCGTTCGCCTCCGGCGTGCTCACCGAGTACGTGACCGAGAAGTCCGGGCGCCCGTCGGTGACCGTTGCGCTCGCCGACGTCCGTGCCGGCGCCACGGCGTCCGCGATCGCCACGGCCCCGGCCGGGGCCGTGGTGCTGCCC
>JBASAE010000550.1:0-2455 GCA_049654285.1 Microbacterium sp. | reverse complement strand
TCGGGGTGCAGCCTGAGCAGAAAGCGGATGTGGTCGGTGAGGTCGTCGGACTGGAGCGCGTCCACGACGAGCTGTTCGTAGGCGGCCTTCGCCGTCGCGGGGATGATGATCGCGTCGAAGCCGTGCGACAGGGCGACGGCGTTCATGGTGTACCGGCCCGCGCGCTTGTTCCCGTCGAAGTAGAACTGCCGATAGGCGGCGAACGCCGCCCAGGTCGCGCCGCGGACGAGCGGGTGCCGGATCCGGGCGATCCGGGCGAGTCCCGCATCCAGCACGTCATGCGTGAGGCGGGCGTCGAGCGCCTGGAACGTGCGGCCGCGACCCAGCCCCACGCGCGGGCCGTCGTAGCGCAGGCGCTGGTCGCCCCGGAACTCGTGCGTCGGGATGTTCAGGCTCTGGGCGATGAACAGGTGCAGGTAGTCGGACAGCTCCTTCCCGGGCTCGAGCGGGCCCTCCACGACGATCGCGCGGAGCGCGTCGGATGCCCGCTTCATGTCGACGACCTGCAGCTCCTCGCCCTCCGTGTGCCCGGGCACGTGCGTGCCGCCGATCACCTCCTCGATCTCCGGGAGGGTGTACGAGATGCCCTCCAGGGTCGCATCGGCGTGCACGGCCTCGCCCTGGCGGATGCGGAAGCGCGCCACCGCCCGTTCCACGCCCTTCGGCTCGACATGGGCGAACTCGTCGCTGAGATCGAGCCACGCCGGTTCGGGCACGGCCTGCTTCGATGCGGGGTCCTGGCCGGAGGCGAACGCCGCGAGACGCTCCGCCCAGTCGTCGTCGGTGCCGGTCGTCATCGGATCCTCCCCCGGAGGCCGCCTGCCAGGATGTCCACGAGAGCGGTCCCGTCCCCGGTGCGCTTCGCCGCCACGAGCGCGCGCCGATAGGCCTCGATCGCCGGGTACGGCACGAACAGCCAGGGGAATCCGCCCCTGAGCAGCGCCCCGTTCACGGCGTGCAGCGTCAGTGCGGCATCCGCCCCGGCGGCGATCGCGGTCACGAGGTACTGCAGCTCCCTCAGGCCGTCG
The DNA here is from genome assembly GCA_049654285.1 of Microbacterium sp. Classification (GTDB taxonomy): domain Bacteria; phylum Actinomycetota; class Actinomycetes; order Actinomycetales; family Microbacteriaceae; genus Microbacterium. The sequence goes on along the minus strand of JBASAE010000550.1, from coordinate 1,427 downwards.
GGCTCGGCGGCGTCCGCTTCGATCAGGGTGTCGGAGACGACCGTCCGCAGGTGCGGGGACCGCCCGGAGGACGCCCGCTTCACGGTGGCGCGCACGGAGCGCGCGAGCTGTGCCGCCCGCCAGATCTGCAGGGGCTCCCCGCCGATCGTGATCCCCTCGGAGAGCGCCTTCACCTCGCCCCAGGGGAGGTCGATGCCCTCGATCGCGCAGTCGCTCTCGATGATCTCTGCGGTGAGGTCGCGCGCCTCGGCGGTCGCCTGGGCGGGTGTGGCACGGGCCCACATCAGCTCGTCCACGGCGCGGCGGTCGAAGACGGCCCGGGTGACGGGCGCCCGGGCGACACGCGCGGTCGTGAGCGTCAGGCCCATCGCGTTCATGATCCGCTCCGCGGTGTCCATGCGGGGGTGCTTGCGCCCCGACTCGTAGTCGGCGATGGTGGGCCGCGACGTGCCCGACCGCTGCGCGAGATCCTCCTGCGTCAGCCCGGCGTCGAGGCGCGCATCGCGGAGCAGCTGTGCGAACATCCCCACCTCCTGTATCCGAGCGGATACATCCAGGATACCTCGATCGGCCTAGCCGAGCGAGGCGACGGCGGCGGCGGGGTCGATGTTCCGCCGCACCCGCTCGCCCACCCGGCCGAGGTGCTTCATCAACAGCTCGGTGCTCGGGCTGTGCCGCGGGCCCTTGCGCACCGTCATCCCCACGACCCGCCGGATCGTGGGGAGCGGGGTGGGGAGCGCCACGAGATCCGGATCGGCGTCGATGATCAGGAAGGGCAACAGCGCGACCGCGTCGCTCTCCAGCAGGAGCGTGCGGATCGTCGCCAGGGAGGTGCACTCGATGCGGTTGCGGGGCAGCGGGATGTTCCAGCGCCGGAACTCCCCCTCGATCTCCTGGCGCAGCGACGTGCCCTCGACGGGGAAGAGCCAGGTGTAGCCGGCGAGGTCGGCCAGGGTGGGCGCGGCGAGCTCGCGCGCGGGATGGCCGATCCGGCAGGTGAGGCGCGTCGGCTCCTCGTAGAGCCGGTACTGCTCCAGGCCCTTCGCCGGCTCGTTGGTCACCAGGCGGCCGACGGTGACGTCCAACGACCCGTCGAGGAGCCCCGCGATCATGCTGCGCGGCGACCCCTCCCGCACGATGACGGTCACGCCGGGACGCTCCTCCTTGAGTCCGAGGATCGCGCGCGGCAGCAGCACGTTCGATCCCGTCAGGTGAGCGCCGACCGACACCGTGCCCACATCGGCCGCGGCCAGCTCCCGAACGTGCTTCTCGGCCTGCTGCAGCCGGCCGAGAAGCTCCCGCGCGTGCTCGACGAAGGCCTCGCCGAAGATCGTCATCGTGACTCCGCGGTGGTCGCGGGTGAACAGCTGCACCCCGAGGACGCCCTCCACCTCGTGCAGCCCGCGGGTGACCGCGGGCTGCGTGAT
>JBASAE010000549.1:0-1528 GCA_049654285.1 Microbacterium sp. | reverse complement strand
CCGCCCTGCCGGTGTGCGGGACCTCGTCCAGCAGCGCACCGGCGCCGGTCACATGTCCGAGCGTCGGGTCGGGGTCGCTGCCGCCCCGCGCGAGCAGCCGGAGGAAGTGCGACTTGCCCGACCCGTTCGAGCCGAGCACCGCGATGCGGTCGCCGAACCAGATCTCGGCGTCGAACGGCTTCATCAGGCCGTCGAGCCCGAGGCCCGCGCAGACGATCGCACGCTTGCCGGTGCGCGCGCCGCGCAGCCGCATGTCGAACTCCTGGGCCGGAGGGCGCTCCTCGGGGGGACCCGCCTCCTCGAACCTGCGCAGCCGGGTCTGCGCAGCCTGGTACCGCGAGGCGAAGCCGTCGTTCGCCGAGGCCTTCACCTTCAGCGTGGCGACGAGGGTCCGCAGCTTCTCGTGCTGCTCGTCCCAGCGGCGGCGCAGCTCGTCGAGCCGGTCCATCCGGTCGTCGCGTGCCTGCGCGTAGGTGGCGAACCCGCCGCCGTGCACCCAGGCGGTCGCCCCGGCTCCGCCCGGCTCGAGCGTCACGATGCGGTCGGCGGCCCGGGCGAGCAGCTCGCGGTCGTGGGAGACGAGCAGCACGGTCTTCGCGGTCTCGCGCAAGCGCTCCTCCAGCCAGCGTTTGCCTGGCACGTCGAGGTAGTTGTCCGGCTCGTCGAGCAGCAGCACGTCGTCGGGACCGCGCAGCAGCGCTTCCAGCGCGAGCCGCTTCTGCTCGCCGCCGGACAGGGTCGCGAGGTCGCGGTACCTCGCGGCGGCGAAGGGGATGCCGAGTGCGGCGACCGTGCACTGGTCCCACACGGTCTCGTGCTCGTAGCCGCCGGCGTCCGCATACTCGGCGAGCGCCGTCGCGTACCGCATCTGCGTGCGCTCGGCGTCCTCTTCGATGAGGGCCTCCTCGGCGCGTTCGAGCGCCTCGGCGGCCTGCCTGATGCGGGCCGGCGCGACGGCGATGAGCAGACCGTGCACGGTCTCGTCCTCGCGTCCATGGCCGATGAACTGGTCCATCACGCCGAGCGACCCCTCGATCGTCACGGTCCCGGCGTCGGGCGCGAGGTCGCCCCGGACGATCCGCAGGATGGTGGACTTGCCGGCGCCGTTCGGGCCGATCAGGGCGCTGGTCGAGCCCGTGCCGACGCGGAACGTCGCCTCGTCGAGCAGGGGTCGTCCGTCGGGCAGGGTGAGCGAGACGCCGGCGACGTCGATGTATCCCACGATGGGTCCTTCCGCCCGCCGCGGGCGAGGCGAGCCGACCAGACTATCAGTCCGTCGGCGGCCCTGTCCCCGCCCGGGCGGCGGGCGGCCGGGTCATCGCGGATCGGAGAGGCGGGCGAGCAGCTCGACGAGGAGGGCCTCGGCGACCGGGGCGGGGAGCTCCTCGATCAGTGCCATCAGGGTCGACATCGGCTGGTCGGGCCGCACGCTGCCCGCGCCGGCGAGGCGGAGCAGGGTCCAGGATGCCGTGGGTCCCGGCACCCGGTCGGCGCGATAGCCCAGCGCGCGCACCGCCCCGGCCAGCAT
>JBASAE010000548.1:0-3344 GCA_049654285.1 Microbacterium sp. | reverse complement strand
GCAGCACGCGGGCGAGGTTCGCGGCGATGCCGCCGCCGGTCACGTGGCTGAGGGCGTGCACGCCGCCCTCGCCGCGCCCGCCTCCGAGCGCCGTGATCAGACGCAGCAGCGGCAGGGTGTAGAGCCGGGTGGGCTCAAGCAGCGCCTCGCCCCAGGTCGTGCCGAGGTCGGCGGAACGATCGCCGTAGCCGATCCCCGCGCCCGCGAGGATGTGCCGCACCAGCGAGTAGCCGTTCGAGTGCAGGCCGCTGGAGCCCAGCGCGATGATCGCATCGCCCTCGCGCACCCGCTCGGCGCCCAGCACCGAGTCCGCCTCGACGGCTCCGGTCGCGGCTCCCGCGACGTCGTAGTCGTCCACGCCCAGCAGCCCGGGGTGCTCGGCGGTCTCACCGCCGACGAGCGCCGTGCCGGTCGCCCTGCAGGCATCCGCGATCCCGCGCACGATGTCGGCGATGCGCTCCGGCACCACCTTCCCGCACGCGATGTAGTCGGTCATGAAGAGCGGCTTGGCTCCCACCACGACGATGTCGTCGACGACCATGCCGACCAGGTCCTGCCCGATGGTGTCGTGCTTGTCGATCGCCTGTGCGATCGCGACCTTGGTGCCCACGCCGTCGGTGCTGGTCGCGAGGAGCGGATGCCGGTAGGAGCGCAGCGCGCTGGCGTCGAACAGCCCCGCGAATCCGCCGACGCCGCCAATCACCTCGGGTCCGTGCGTCGCGCGCACGGACGACTTCATGAGTTCGACGGCGAGATCGCCGGCCGCGGTGTCGACGCCGGCCTCGGTATAGGGGTTGGTGGTGGAGTCTGCCACCAGGACAGCCTACCGGTCGGCGGCAGGGGGCTGCGGCTCACCGGGAACCGAACGGCGTCTCGGACGGCAGCCCGTCCCTCGGCGATGCAGGCGGAGGGGAGTGGCACCCCGGCGCCCTGCGGCAGGATCTGACGGACCAGGTGGTCACACTGCGATGATGCACCCCTCGGAGGAGGCCAGAAGGCCGGGGAACGCGGAGACGGATGCCGCATCCGGTGCATCCTCCTACGATGAAGGCATGACCGACAAGCCCCAATGGCTGATCCGCGAGGATGCCGGCACACCCGTGCTCATCGCCCTCGCGCTGCGTCAGCTGCTGGGGGTGCGCGCGCCGGACGACCTGCCCAGCCTGCGCGGTCTCGACGTGCGCGCGCCGGACGCCGCTGAGGCGGACGCCGCGGTGGAGGCGCAGTGGCGGGCGTACTGGGACATGACCGTGGAGCCCCGGGCGCACCGCAGCGACGGGCCGCTGGAGCTCGTCGACGGATTCGACACGATCGTGGCGCTGCCGGCGACCGGGGCCGAGGCGCTCCGCGAGGCGATCGCTCCGCACGCGGCATCCGCCCTGCAGTACGCGCACGACGCGCACCGCCGTTACGTGGCGTCGGTGGGCAGGGGCGGCGATTCGTACCGCGCCTACGCGAGCGCGATCGCCGAGTTCGAGCGCGAGGTGGGGCGGCGGGCACACTCCTTCGAGCTCAACGTGCAGGTGCTGCCGCTGTCACAACGCGGGATCTGGTGGGTCGGCGCGCTGACGGTGGCGGTGACCGACGGCCTCAGACGAGACGTCGTGTCGTTCGACGCGGCGATCAGGCCCGTGATCTCGGAACTGGCCTGACCCCGGCTCGTCAGTCGCTCTCGACGACCTCGTGCGCGACCCGGACGATCCGGGCGCGCTTGCGCGCCGACCGCTCGAGCAGCACGGCGACCATGCCGCCGAGCGCGAGGCAGATCGGCACGGTCCACAGCAGCAGGAAGCCGAACACCTGACCGGCCGGGTAGACGACCCCGACCACCTCGGACTTCGCGAAGCTGCCGGTCGCCGTGAGGATGCCGGCCACGACGACCCCGAGCACGACTCCGAGCCCCATGAACACGCCATAGCGCGGCACGGGACGGACCGTCGCCTCGACGGTCTCACGGGATGCGGTGCGGCTCATGTCTCCATTGTCCCACGTCAGGATGACGCCCGCGCCGCGGGCCGGGCTCGGCCCCAGAGCCGCGGCGACCGGGCTCGATCCGGCGTGCACGCATCTCGGTGGAGGCGACCTCCGGGGCCGATGGTCTCGTATGCGAGCACCGATCCGGGCACCTGCCCGCGCGCGGCCGGCCATGCGACAACGCGGGACGTTGTCCCCCGGCGCCGCAGCCGGAGACGCTAGGGCCGCAACGGCAGCAGATCGGTGAGGTCGGCGCGAGTGCCGGACGCCGCAATCCGGCCCGCCGTCAGGGCATCCGCCCACGACTCGGCGCCGGTCGCGACGGCGACCCAGGTGACAGCATCCATCTCGACGACGTTCGGCGGGGTGCCGCGGGTGTGCCGCGGGCCCTGCACGACCTGCACGGCGCCGAACGGCGGCACCCGCACCTCGACGCTGTTCCCCGGAGCCTTCTCCTCGAGCAGCTGCAGAAGGTAGCGCACCGCCATCGCCGTCTGCGGTCGTGCGGCCTCGCCCGCCGCGACCGCGGCGAGCGCCGCCCGCCCGTCTGCGATGTCGATCCTGCGGGCCATGCGCTCAGACTACGCGGTCCACGCCTCCTCAGCTCTCGACGTCGCCGCCCAGATCCGCCCCACTCGGGCTCGGTCCCGTGTCTCGGAGGAGTGATGAGCGCCCGCGCACACGACGGCATAGGGTCGACGTGTGCCTTCTTCGCCCACCGTCCACGGAGCGCGCGCCGAGCTGATCGCCGCCGCCGCCCACGCCACGGACTGGGCGGCGAGATACCCGCGAACCGCGGGGCGCGCGCATCCGGCGTCCGTGCTGATGCTGTTCGGCCGGCTCGACAGCATCCCCGCGGAGTCCGACGAGGCGACCGTCGCCGCCGACCTCGACGTGCTGCTGCAGCGCAGGGCGGCGACCCTGTCATCGCACCCCGGCCAGGTCTCGTTCCCCGGGGGCCGGCGCGACCCGGAGGACGCCGACGCGATCGCCACGGCACTGCGCGAAGCACGCGAGGAGACCGGACTCGACCCGGACGGCGTCGAAGTGCTGGCCATGCTGCCCGAGCTGCCGCTCGCCGCGAGCGACCACCTCGTGACCCCGGTGCTGGGCTGGTGGCGGTCGCCCTCGCGAGTCGCGGCGGTCGACCACGCCGAGACCGTCGACGTGTTCCGGGTGCCGGTGGCGCAGCTGCTCGACCCGGCGACCCGGTTCACCTCGGTGCTGCGCCGCGGGGGCCTCCGGTTCAGCGGCCCGGCTTTCGACGTCGACGGCACGATCGTATGGGGGTTCACCGCGATGGTGCTCGACGGCCTGTTCGACGCCGCCGGCTGGACGATCCCGTGGGACGCCGCCGACAAGCGCCCCGT
>JBASAE010000547.1:0-6027 GCA_049654285.1 Microbacterium sp. | reverse complement strand
GCCTGCGCGAGGGCAGCGTGGTGGTCGGCCAGTTGCGCCCTTCAGCCGCCCTTGCGGGGTACGGGCGGCGGCGACGATGACGATGTCGCTCATGATCTCTCCTTCAACGCCTCGGAGACGGCCAGCTCGGGTTCGGTGGCCTCAATGACATCCTGCACCGAGATTCCGGGGGCGGTCTCGATCAGCACCAATCCGGCATCGGTGACGTCGATCACCGCGAGGTCGGTGATGATGCGGTCGACCACCCCGCGCCCGGTGAGCGGCAGCGAGCACTCGTGCACGATCTTCGCCGAGCCGTCCTTCGCGACGTGCTCCATCAACACGATCACACGGCCCGCGCCGTGCACCAGGTCCATCGCGCCGCCCGGGCCCTTGACCATCTTCCCGGGGATCATCCAGTTCGCCAGGTCCCCGCGCGCCGACACCTGCATGGCGCCGAGGATCGCGGCGTCGATCTTGCCGCCCCGGATCATGCCGAAGCTCATCGCCGAGTCGAAGAACGACGTGCCGGGAAGCGTCGTCACGGTCTCCTTGCCCGCGTTGATGAGGTCGGGGTCGACGTTCGCCTCGGTGGGGTACGGGCCGACGCCGAGGATGCCGTTCTCGGACTGCAGCACCACCGTCACCCCCTCGGGCACGTAGTTCGGCACCAGGGTCGGCAGGCCGATGCCGAGGTTGACGTAGGCGCCGTCCTGCAGCTCCTGCGCGGCACGGGCGGCCATCTCGTTGCGGGTGAGTGCCATGATCAGTTCCCCTCTCGCACGGTGCGCCGTTCGATGCGCTTCTCGATGCCGGTGCCCACCTCGACGAGGCGGTGCACGTAGATGCCGGGGAGGTGGATGCCGTCCGGGTCAAGCTCTCCGGGTTCGACGAGCTCCTCGACCTGGGCGATGCAGACGCGGCCGGCCATCGCGGCGAGCGGATTGAAGTTGCGGGCCGCCTTGTTGAAGATCAGGTTGCCGTGCCGGTCGCCGCGCCAGGCGTGCACGAGTGCGAAGTCGGTCACGATGGACTCCTCCAGCACGTAGTCGTGCGGTGTGCCGGCCGACGCGAAGCTGCGCACCTCCTTGACCGGGGACGCCACGGCGATGCCGCCGTGGCCGTCGTAGCGGCGCGGAAGGCCGCCCTCGGCCACCTGGGTTCCGACACCGGTCTGGGTGTAGAAGGCGGCGATGCCCGCTCCCCCGGCGCGCAGCTTCTCGGCCAGCGTGCCCTGCGGAGTGAGCTCGAGCTCGAGGTCGCCCTCGAGGAACTGCCGCTCGAACTCCTTGTTCTCGCCGACGTACGAGGAGGTCATCTTGCGGATGCGCTGCGCGCCGAGCAGGATGCCCAGGCCCCAGTCGTCCACGCCGCAGTTGTTGCTGACGACGCTGAGATCGGTGGTGCCCTGCGCGTGCAGGGCCTCGATGAGCAGCATCGGGTTGCCCGAGAGGCCGAACCCGCCCACGGCGAGGGAGGCCCCGTCCGGGATGTCGGCGACAGCCTCGGCGGCCGATGCCCATTGCTTGTCGATCACGCGTCACTCCTTCGTGGTGGATACCCACCAGCATCCGCCCCGGCACCGGGCCGCGGCAATCGGATGCTTGCGATGTGGTCGCCGTTCCGGCTAGCGTCCACATTGTGGAACCCTCTCCCCCGCCGCGGCGCACGGTGCCCGGAGCGCAGGCCATCGCACGGGCATCCCGGCTGCTGCGTCTGGTGAGCGCGTCGGCGGACGGCGCCGCGCTTCAGGACCTCGCACGCGATGCGGACCTCAGCCGCTCGACGGCCCACCGGCTGCTGACGGCGTTGCGGGTGGAGGGCCTGGTCGACCAGGATCGGGCGACCTCGCGCTGGATGCCGGGGCCGGAGCTGTATCTGATGGGGACCGTGGCCGCCGCACGCTATGACGTCACCGAGCTGGCGCGCGACATCGTGCGCTCACTCGCGGTGAAGACGGAGGAGAGCGCGTTCTTCTCGGTACGCCGCGCGGATGAGACGGTGTGCCTGCTGCGCGAGGAGGGGTCGTTCCCGATCCGGTCGTTCGTGCTCAGCGAGGGCGTGCGCTTCCCCCTCGGTGTCGCGAGCGCCGGGTTGGCGATCCTGTCCTTCCTGCCTGACCACGATGTGGATGCCTATCTCGACCGGCATCCCGAGCTGCCCGAGCGTTGGGGCCGCGCCCACGGCGAGAAGCCGCTGCGCACCCGGCTGGCCGAGACGAAGGCACGGGGGTACTCGGTCAACCCCGGGCTCATCGTCGAGGGGTCCTGGGGCATGGGCGCCGCGGTGTTCGACCGCGACGGGCGACCGGAGTGGGCGCTCAGCCTCACCGGGGTCGAGTTCCGCTACAGCCCCGACCGGCTCCCCCAGCTCGGCCGCACACTGCTCGCGCACGCGCACCAGCTGTCCTCGCGCATCGCGGGCACCCGGCGCTGACACCCGCGCCTCTCGTCACCGCGCACTCCACCCGCCGTCCATGGTGTAGGAGGCGCCGGTGACTATGCCGGAGTGCTCGGACACCAGCCATCCCGCCAGCGAGCCGACCTCGACGGGATCCACGAGGCGCTTGATCGCGCTCTCGGTGAGCATGATCCTCTCGACGACCTCGCTCTCCGGGATGTCGTGCAGCCGCGCCTGGTCGGCGATCTGCTTCTCCACCAACGGGGTGCGCACGTAGCCGGGGTCGATGCAGTTGCTCGTGACGCCGTGCGGTCCGCCCTCGAGGGCAGTGACCTTCGACAGGCCCTCCAGGCCGTGTTTGGCCGCGACGTAGGCGGCCTTGAACGGGCTGGCCCGCAGGCCGTGCACGCTCGAGATGTTCACGATCCGCCCCCAGCCGCGCTCGTACATCCCGGGCAGCACCGCACGGATCAGCAGGAACGGCGCCTCCAGCATGATCCGCTGGATCAGCCGGAACGCCTCGGGGTCGAACTCGGGGATGGGGCTGACGCGCTGGATGCCGGCGTTGTTCACCAGGATGTCGGCGTCCAGACTCAGATCGTCGAGCGCGGAGGTGTCGGACAGGTCGACGACCCACGCCTCGCCATCGACGGCCTCGGCCGCCGCCGCCGCGGACTCCGCGTTCACATCGGCGATCACGACGTGTGCGCCGCGCGCGGCGAACTCCCGGGCACAGGCGAGACCGATCCCGCTCGCTCCCCCGGTGACGACCGCACGGCGCCCCTGCAGATCCTGGTCGTTCATCGCCTCTTCCCTCCGTCTCCACAGAAGCTACCGCATACGGATTCTCCGATCGACATCTCCATATACATACCAACTGATATATACTTTTCGATATGGATCGCGATGAGATCATCCCCTCGATGGTGCTGTCGGCGTATGCGCTGGCACGGATCGCCGCGCAGGATGCCCGCAACGAGGCCCCGTCCGCGCAGTGGCGGGTACTCAGCATCCTTGACGAGGGCGCGGCGCAGCGGGTCGGCGCGCTCGCAGCCGCGGCGCGGACCACACAGCCCGGGATGACGCGCCTGATCGGCGACCTGGAACGCGCGGGCCTCGTCACGCGCACCGCCGATCCGGAGGATTCGCGCGCAACGCTCGTCGACATCACCGACACGGGCCGCCGCGCGATGCAGGACTGGCGCGCCGAGTTCCGCGCGACCCTCGCCCCCCGGTTCGCCGGGTTGGACGACGACGACTGGCAGGCACTGGCCCGGGCGGCCCGCATCCTGCACGACCACAGCAGAGAACAGGGAACGGGAGACGCAGCATGAGCACGACGACGGGATCGGTCTGGAGGCAGCCCGCACAGGTGTGGGCGGTGGCGTTCGCCTGCGTCGTGGCGTTCATGGGCATCGGCCTGGTCGACCCGATCCTCCCCGCGATCGCCGACTCGCTTCAGGCCACGCCGGTCGAGACCGAGCTGCTGTTCACCAGCTATCTGCTCGTCACCGGTCTTGCGATGCTCGTGACGAGCTGGATCTCGAGCCGCATCGGCGCGAAGGCCACCCTGCTCACCGGGCTCGGCCTGATCGTCGTCTTCGCACTGCTGTGCGCCGTGAGCGGCAGCGTCGAGGCGGTGATCGGCTTCCGCGCCGGCTGGGGGCTCGGCAACGCGCTGTTCATCTCCACCGCGCTGGCGACGATCGTGGGGGCCGCGAGCGGCGGCAGCGCCGCGGCGATCGTCCTCTACGAGGCCGCGCTGGGTCTCGGCATCGCCGTCGGCCCCCTGCTGGGCGGCATGCTCGGCGAGCTGAGCTGGCGTGGCCCGTTCTTCGGCGTCGTGGCCCTGATGGCCATCGGCTTCATCGCGGTGCTGACGCTCGTGCGCGACTCCGGCGAGAAGCGCAAGCCGGTGCCGTTCACCGCCCCGTTCACCGCGCTGCGCCGCCCGCCGCTCGCCGTGCTCTCGGTGGCCGCCCTGTTCTACAACATCGGCTTCTTCGTGCTGCTGGCGTTCTCGCCGTTCCCACTCGGGTTCGGGGCCATGGGCATCGGGCTGACCTTCTTCGGCTGGGGCGTGGCGCTCGCGATCACGAGCGTCTGGGTCGCGCCGATGATGATGCGGCGGATGCGCCGGGTCACCATCATCCTCATCGTGCTGCCGCTGCTCGCGATCGACCTCATCGTCGCCGGCCTGGTCGTGACCTCCCCCACCGCGCTCGTGACGTGCATCGTCGTGGGCGGCCTGCTGCTCGGCATCATGAACACCGTGCTCACCGACGCGGTCATGGAGGCCACCGACCTGCCCCGCGCCGTGGCGTCCTCGTCGTACTCCGCGGTGCGGTTCCTCGGTGGGGCCGCCGCTCCCCCGCTCGCCGCTCTCCTCTGGCACCACTTCTCCGCGACCGTGCCATACCTGTTCGCCGCGGCATCGGTGCTGATCGCCACCCTGACGGTGTTCCTCGGGCGTCGCATCCTCGCCCACATCGACGACGATGCCGATGGCTCGCACTCGGCCGAGGCTATCCTCGTGGGAGACGCGGCCTGAGCCGCCCACCCACCCGGAGAGCAGCACCATGACCGAACAGCAGAGCCTTCCCACCCGCAGTCGCATCGTGTCGGAACACCTCGCGGCGGCCGGCGTCGATACCCGGGTCGTGGTGCTGCCGGACTCCGCCCGCACCGCTGTCGAGGCGGCGAAGGCGGTGGGCTGCGAGGTGGGCGCCATCGCGAACAGCCTGGTGCTCACCGCTGACGGCGCACCCGTGCTGGTGATGACCAGCGGCGCGCACCGGGTCGACTTCGCCGTGCTCGGAGAGAGCATCGGCGCGGCCGAGGTCGCGATGGCCCCCGCGGCGCTCGTGCGCGAGGTCACCGGTCAGGCGATCGGCGGGGTCGCGCCGGTCGGGCATCCCGCACCGCTGCGCACCTTCATCGACGAGGATCTGCAGGGCCACGAACAGATCTGGGCGGCGGCCGGCACGCCGCACGCGGTCATGCCGCTGACGTTCGACCAGCTCCGCACTCTCACCGGCGGCGCGCTGATCCGCGTGGTCTGAGTCCCGCCTATTCGACCATCAGATCGTCGATGTCGAGGTCGTCGTCGAGCAGGCAGAAGATCGTGGTGTCGGGGTAGTTGTCCGTCGCGACGTAGAGCAGCGTCAGCCCCCCGTCGCCGAACACCACCACGCCGTCGAGCGTGATGTCGTCGGCGAGGTCCTCGATGAGCGCGTCGACATCGGCCTCGTCGTCGTGCGCCGCGGTCTCGGCCAGCTGACGGACCACCTCGCGCTCACGGGCGTCGAGGATCTCGGCGGTCAACCGCGCCAGGGCGTGCTCGGTGGTGCGCTGCATCTCGTCGAGGTCGGGGAGGTTCTCCGGATCGATGTCCTCATCGTCACCGTCATCCGCTTCGTCGTCGTCCTCTGCGAGGTCGAAGTCGTCGTCGAAGTCGTACTGCACCGTGACCCGACGACCCCCGGGCAGTTCCGCCGTCGCGGTGAGCGCACCGTCCTCATCCGTGTCGATGTCGTCCAGCTCGATCATGCGCGCCTCCTCGTGAAGGCCATGATCTCACCGGGTGCGCGGATGCGGAAGAGGCGGAGAGCAGGCGGATGCTCGGGGCACATCATGAAGCTGTTGCGC
>JBASAE010000546.1:0-5476 GCA_049654285.1 Microbacterium sp. | reverse complement strand
GGGCGAGGTCGGCGGCGGCCCCCGGGCGGACGCCCGCACCGCCACCGGTGCCGCCGCGCGCGCTCGCTGCGAGGGCGGTCTCCACGTCCACGCGCTCCTCGGGCCGCCAGGGAAGCCGCTCGTCGTCGGTGCGGAGCACCGCGGCGGCGATCGCCTGCCAGGGATCGAGGGGCGCCACAGGGGCGTCCGACCCGAAACGCAGCGTCGCGCCTGAGCGGTGCAGCGACGCGAGGGGATAGGCGATCGCCGTCTGCGTGGCCCAGAGTCGATCCGCGGCGTCGCGATCGTCCAGTGCGTGCTGCGGCTGCACGCTCGCGGCCACGCCCAGGCGCGCGAACCGGGCCAGGTCGCCGTGCGGGACGAGCTGGGCGTGTTCGATCGTGCCCCGGGCACCGGTCACGGTGAAGGCATCCAGTGCTGCGGTGACCGCGAGATCCCCGATCGCATGCAGGGCGACCTCGATCCCGGCCCCCGTGGCGCGGAGCAGCAGATCCGTCAGCTCCGCGGGCGGGACGGTGAGCACCCCGTGATTGCGCGGGTCGTCGGCGTAGCCGTGGCTGCAGGCCGCCGTGCGCGTGCCGAGCGAGCCGTCCGAGATGATCTTGAGCGCCCCCATGCGGATCAGTCCCGAAGGATCGTTCCCCAGCGGGTCTCCGGTCGTCATCCCCTCGGCGATCGCACGGTCGAGGTCGTGCGGATACACCGCGTACTCGACCCGATGGAGGTCGAAGCCCGCCGCGATCCGCCGCGTCCACGCCTCGGCGTTCCACGCCATGTCGAAGTCGACCAGCCCGACGACGCCCCGGCTCGCGGCGCGGCGGGCGGCATCGGTGACGGCGGCGTCCGCCGTCACCGGGTCCGCGGCGTTGAGTCGACGGGAGATCTCGAACGCGTCCTCCTCGCGCAGCATCCCCGAGGCGGGCGCCGGGAACCCCTCACGGCGGAACGCCGCGGAGTTCAGCCACACGCTGTGCACGTCGGCGTTGATCAGATAGGTCGGGATCTCCCCCGTGCGCTCGTCGAGGAGCACAAGATCCGGCCGATCCGGCCAGCGCACGTCCCTGAACCCCGCACCCACCCTTCGTCCGTCCTCCCGCACCGGGGCGGCTCCCATCCGCGTCGCGGCCTCTGCCGCGCTCGTCGCGTCACCGAGGGGCAGACGCTGCCCCGCGAGGGCCCACTGCACGGTGTGCACATGGTGGTCCCAGAGGCCCGGGATCACCCAGGCCCCCTGGCCGTCGAGCAGCTCACCGTGCAGGGTCAGCGCCCCGGTCGGCGCGATGTCGGCGATCCTGCCGTCCTCGATGAGCACGTCGACCGGCTCGTCGGTCGCGATCAGGTGCCGATCCGCGGTCGCGATACGGACCTCGCGGATCCCGGACACCGCCACGGCACCGCCCGTCATCGGACGGTCGCCCGCGCCGCCAGACGCGCCTGGTGTGCCCGGCGCATCTCGGCCGCCAGCGCGGGATGCGCGTACTCCCCGGAGCCGTCCAGCTCGGCGATCACCGTCTCGACGACGCCGTCCGGCTTGTTCTGACTGAGTTTGCGCTTCGCCGAGACCCGGGTCGGCGTCATCCGGAACCCGATCGTGCCCGCCTCCAGAGCCCGCACGAAACCGTCGTCGTTGGGCGCCTGCCACATCATGCGCGGCTGCGGCAGCATCCGCTCGAAATGAGTGACGAGGTCGTCGAGCACCTTCAGGTTCGCCTGCGTGTCGACGATCTCGGGGATCCCCGCCAGGTGCACCGCGGTGTAGTTCCAGGTGGGCACGGCCTTGACGTCGCCGTACCAGCTCGGCGAGATGTAGCCGTTCGGGCCCTGGAAGATCAGCAGCAGCTCTCGTTCGCCGAGGTGCAGCACCTGATCGTCCGGCTTGCCGACGTGCCCGACCACGGTGAGATCGTCGCGATCGGGGTCGAGCAGCACCGGATAGTGCGAGGCCACCAGTCCGTCGTCGCCCACCGCGACCGCCGTCGCCCAGGGGTTCTGCGCGATCACCCGGCGCAGCTCGGTCACGTCGGTCATCGCGAAGCTCGGGTTCTGGCGCATGCATCCAGGGTACGGCCACGGCGGCGGGAGAACGCCGCCGTGGCCGCGAGGTCAGCGCTTCCCGACCACGGGGATGGCCTGGGTCTTCCACTCCTCGAACGCCTGGTCCCCCGCCATGAAGGCATGGACCTCCTCCGTCGTCGCCCTCAGCTTCGGGTCGTTGTCGAGGTACTTCTTCGTCTCCCGTGCCACCAGTCCGGACAGGATCAGCAGGCCGATGAGGTTCGGGATCGCCATGAGCCCGTTCATCATGTCGGAGAACGCCCACACCACGCCCAGTTGCACGGTGCAGCCGAGGAAGACGACCAGCGAGAACACGATGCGGAACGGCATGACGGCCTTCACGCCGACCAGGCGCTCCAGGCTGCGCTCTCCGTAGTACGACCAGCCCAGGATGGTCGAACCCGCGAACAGCACGAGCCCGATGGTCACGATGTAGTGCCCCCATTCGCCCGGCAGACCGTGCGAGAAGGCCTCGCCGGTCATCAGGGCGGCGCTGATCTGCTCGCCGGTCTCCGGGTCGACCATCTTCCAGGCCCCGGTCGTGATGATGACCAGACCGGTGCAGGTGACGACGATGATCGTGTCGATGAACGTCTGGGTCATCGACACGAGCCCCTGGCGCACCGGGTGGCTCGTCTTAGCCGCGGCCGCGGCGATCGCCGCGGACCCCATGCCCGACTCGTTCGAGAAGATGCCGCGGGCCACGCCGAACTGCACCGCGATGATGATCGCGGAGCCCGCGAAGCCGCCGACCGCGCTGGTGCCGGTGAACGCCTCCGTGAAGATCTGCGCGAAGGCCGCGGGCACGCCCGCGATGTTCACGATCAGGATGTACAGCGCACCGAGCACGTAGAAGATGATCATCACCGGGACCAGGCCCGCCGTGACCCGCCCGATGGACTTGATCCCGCCGACGAGCACGAGCATGGCGAACACCGTCAGCACCAGGCCGGTCACCCAGGTCGGCACGTCGAAGCTGTTCTCCATGTTCGCGGCGATCGAGTTGCCCTGCGTCATGTTGCCGATCCCGAAGCAGGCGATCACCGCCGCGACCGCGAAGGACAGCGCGAGGAACTTGCCGAACCTGCCGGGGATGCCGCGTTCCAGGTAGTACTGCGGTCCGCCCGACTTCTCGCCGGCGTCGTCCGTCTTGCGGAACCGCACGCCGAGGAAGGCCTCGGAGTACTTCGATGCCATGCCGAGGAGGCCGGTGACCCACATCCAGAACAGGGCCCCGGGGCCGCCGATCCCGATCGCCGTGGCCACACCGACGATGTTGCCGGTGCCGACCGTCGCCGCGAGGGCGGTGGTGAGCGCCTGGAACTGGGAGATGTCGCCGTCCGAGCCCGGATCCTTCCGGGTGAAGATGCCCAGGCGGAGAGCCGGGCCGAGGCGGAGGAACTGGATGCCGCCGAGGCGGACGGTGAGGTAGAGGCCGGTGCCCAGCAGCAGCGGGATGAGGACGAAAGGCCCCCAGATCACCCCGCTGATCTTCTCGAGGACGGTCTGCAATACGGAAAGGTCCATGTGATCGGCTCCTGTCTGCGTCATCGCGGACACCCGGCGCCATCGCCGGGCGTCCGGTCATCCTGCCACAGCATGCGCACAGGTGGGGAGCCCTCACGCCGACGAGTCGGAACCCGACCCCCGATGGATGCCGTCAGCGCTGGCAGTTCGGGCACCAGTACAGCTTGCGCCCACCGATCTCCTCCAGCGCGACCTCGGTGCCGCACACACGGCAGGGCAGCCCCGCCCGGTGGTACACCCAGTGCCGGTCGTCACGGCTCGCCATCGCCGCACGGTACTGCTCGGGCGACAGGCCGTCCATGGTCATCATCTGCCCGGTCTCGACGCCGATCGCGAGCAGGCGCACCCAGTCGCGCCACAGCTCGCGCACGACCTCCTCGGGCACCGCCTTGCCGGGGGTGTGGGGCTCGAGACGGGCACGGAACAGCATCTCGGCACGGTACACGTTGCCGATGCCGCTCACCACGGCCTGGTCCATCAGCAGCAGGGCGATCGGGGTGCTCTTCCTGCGCACCGCCGCGGTGAAGCGCTCCTCGCCCTCGGCGGGATCGCCGACGAGCGGATCCGGACCGAGCTTCGCGACGGTCGCGAGCATCTCGTCCGGGGTCTGCAGCGCGCACGTGGTCGGCCCGCGCAGATCCGCGCAGGTCAGCTCGGTGAGCAGGCGCAGCCGCACCTGTCCGACGATCGGTGGCGGCCACTCCTCGCCCTCGTCCTCGAGCCCCCTGGTCTGCTCCGACATCCGCACATGCACGCGGGTGCGCCGCGGGGCGCCGATCGAGGTGAGGGAGTTCTCGCCGGCGCGGTCGAGGATCGCCTCGTCGAGATCGGTGCCGCGCTGATTGGTCTGCCCCATCCGGCCGTTGGCCGAGGCGATGGTCGGGTCGACGAGGATCTCGCCGGCGAAGTCCCACGCCCCGTACAGGCCGAGGTGGACCCGCAGCCAGAGATCGCCCTCGAACTCGAGGAACATCTGCTTCCCCACCGCCATCGCCGTCTGCGCCTCGCGGCCGTCGAGCACCGCCGCCCCCTCGGCGAACCGTCCCTGCGGGCTGGAGGCCCGTACCGCACGGCCGGTGAAGTTGCGGGAGAACTGACGGGCGATGCGGTGTACGGAATGACCCTCGGGCATGTCAGGCCCGGGGATCCGGCAGGAGGGATCCGTCGCGCTCGAAGTCGGCGATCTGTCCGATGCGCCGCACGTGCCGCTCCTCGCCGGAGAACGGGGTCTCGATGAAGCGGTCGATGAGCGCGGTGACCTCCTCGAAGGTGTGCTGCCGCGCGCCGATGGAGATCACGTTGGCATCGTTGTGCTCGCGGGCGAGCTCAGCGGTGGCGATGTTCCACACCAGGGCGGCGCGGATGCCCGCGACCTTGTTCGCGGCGATCTGCTCGCCGTTGCCGGAGCCTCCGAACACCACGCCCAGCGTCTCGATGCCGGCGGCCTGATCGGCGACGACCGCCTGCGCGGCGCGGATGCAGAACGCGGGGTAGTCGTCGACCGGGTCGTACGACAGCGGGCCGTGGTCGATCACCTCATGACCGGCCTGGCGCAGGTGCTCCTGCAGACGGGTGGAGAAGTCGAGACCGGCATGGTCGGTGGCGAGGTGGATGCGCATGCCCTCCATCCTAGAAGCGCACGGGCACGTGCCTCTGCGACGGTCAGGGCAGCAGGCCCGCGGCAGCCGGACGGAAGCCGAGCCGCGCGTTCGCGCAGTCACCCGAGCGCGACACGTCGTACCAGGGGCCGAGCGCGGTCACGTGCGGGCGCTCCGAGGCCGGTGTCCCGTGGATCCTCTCCTCCACGAGGTCGACGAGCCCGGCGACGAACGCGGGGTGGATGCCGGGCGTGGGCGTGCGCCGCATGCGCAGGCCCGCCTCCTCCGCGCTCTCC
>JBASAE010000545.1:0-4438 GCA_049654285.1 Microbacterium sp. | reverse complement strand
CCCCACGCCGTCGGGCAGCGGATTATCGGCTCAGGAAGCGACTTCGTCAACCCCCCTTCGTCGAGCGTAAGGAATGCATAGCGTCTTATGTGGGCGTTCATCGCCCGCAGAGAAGGAGGACAACATGGGTTTCTTGGCATTTCTGATTCTGGGACTGATCGCCGGGGCCATCGCGAAGGCACTTCTGCCCGGAAAGCAGGGCGGCGGATGGTTCGTGACGCTGCTGCTCGGAGTGGTGGGGGCTCTCCTCGGCGGATGGCTGGGGAGCGCGCTGTTCAACGTCGGCCTCGGAGATTTCTTCTCCCTGTGGACGTGGCTGCTCGCGATCGGTGGGTCCGTGATCGTGCTGCTGGTGTACGGGCTGATCACGAGGCGGAGCCGGGCGTCGTCATGACCCGTCTCCAGACCGGGCGGACGAAGTGTCCTCCTCGCCGCAGTTCGGGCTTCGGCGGCGATTGAGGACGTCCGTGCTCCGTGGGCCGGTTCAGCGGTGGGACGCTGAACCGGCCCTTTTCGCATGAACGGGCTCTTTCCGCTTGGGAACGAGCCGCAGCACTGCCGTCGTAGCGCGTTGCCTCAGCGACCGTCCAGCGATCCGATGCCGTTTTGGTGGATGGTCTCCGCCTCCGCCTCGGAGATGATGATGAGCCCGCGGGGCGAGTGCGACAGCTCCGACATCACGTCGAGCCACACCCGGTTCAGCGTCGGAGGCTTGCTCCCCGCGAACAGGAACTGCATGGGGATGTTCGGCGACATCCACAGCGACACCCGTCCGCTGCCCTCCTCCACCGTCTTCGACCAGCTGAGGAAGAACGATTCCTGCCGCCGCAGCTTCGCCCCCGCGGCGACCTTCAGGTGCGCCAGCGTGCGGTCGTCGATCCGGTACTCGTCACCGGATCCATAGATCAGAGTTCCCATGCGATCATCCTCATCCCGCCGTCCGATCGTCTCCTCAGGGCGGGACGTCGTCCCCAGCGGAGACGACCCCCTCCTGTCCTTCGCCCGCGACAAATCAGGACCAGCACAGTAGCATGGATCCGACCGGCACTGGGGGACAGGCCGGACCCTGTATCGCGTTCGGCCGGCAGGGCAAGGAAGCGGTTCATCCGCTGATGAGGATCCAGTCGGCTCACCCTGGCCGACCGGGCAGGGGCTTCTCTTATGGCAGTCGATCACATTTCGCCGCCGATACAGGCGGTCGCGAGATGGCGCCGCGCATACGCCCGCCGGCTCCAGATCACCGATGCGATCATCATCACGGTCGCAGTGTTCTCCGCCCATCTGCTGCGGTTCGGCTTCAACGGCGCCACCCTCGTCGGCCCCGTCACGGTGGGTGACGACTGGGGCTACCTGCTGGTCTCACTGCTTCTCGTCGTCTCGTGGCTGCTGGCGCTACGCCTCTTCGGAACGTGGGATTCGCGGGTGACCGGTGGCGGGTCGCTCGAATACAAACGCGTTGCCGACGCCAGCATCCGGCTCTTCGGCGTTCTCGCCATCGTGGCCTTCGGCTTCCAGGTGCAGCTCGCTCGCGGATACGTGCTGTTCGCGTTCCCCGTGGGGCTCCTGCTCATCCTGTTCGGCCGTTGGCGCTGGCGCAAATGGCTGCTGAACCGCCGCGAACGCGGCGAGTACTCCCATCGGGCGGTCGTGCTCGGTGAGCGGGCGAAGTCGTTGCACGTCGCCGAGGCCATCCAGCGCGAGCGCGGGATGGGGATCCAGCTCATCGGTGCGGTGACCGAGCACGGCTCGCAACGGGAGCTCGTGCCGGGGATTCCCGTCCTCGGCAGCATGGACGACGCGATCAACGTGATCTCGCGGGTCGGTGCCGACACGGTGATCTACAGCGGTTCCGACCTGATCACGCCCGAGGATCTGCAGCAGCTGGGCTGGGATCTGGAGGAGTACAGGGTCGACATGCTCGTGGCCCCCGCGATGACCGGGATCGCCGGTCCGCGCATCCACTCCCGTCCGGCTGCCGGGCTGCCTCTGATCTACGTCGACTACCCCGTGTTCGAGGGCACCCGATACCTGGCGAAGCGCAGCTTCGACATTCTCGGCGCAGCACTCCTGCTGATCGTGCTGAGCCCGCTGCTGATCGCTCTCGCCCTCCTGGTGCGCCGCGACGGAGGGCCGGCCATCTTCCGGCAGCACCGGATCGGTCTGAACGGCAGGCGGTTCGAGATGTGGAAGTTCCGCTCGATGGTGGTCAACGCTGAGGACCAGCTCCCCGGCCTGCTCGACCAGACCGACGGCAACGGGGTGCTGTTCAAGATGAAGACCGATCCCCGCGTGACCCCTGTCGGCCGCTGGCTGCGACGCCACAGCCTGGACGAGCTGCCTCAGCTCTTCAACGTGCTGCGCGGCAGCATGTCGTTGGTCGGTCCGCGCCCCCCGCTGGCTTCTGAGATCGAGCTGTATGACCATCGGATGCACCGCAGATTCCTAGTGCGACCAGGCATTACCGGTCTGTGGCAAGTGAACGGCCGTTCCGACCTGTCCTGGGACGACAGCGTGCGGCTCGACCTCTTCTACGTCGAGAACTGGACGCTCGCCGGCGACCTGATCATCCTGTGGCGCACGCTGCGGATCGTGGCGGCAGGCGACGGGGCGTACTGATCCGACATGGACGCCACGTGTCGAAGTCGGAGACCTGATATTCTCCTAGACGCGTTCGGCTTGGGGGAAGCGTCGTCCGCCACAGGCGTTGTGGACAGTCCTGCACGCCTGCTTTCACCGAGGGGGTACCAGTGGCTCTAGGAGTCGCGTCTGCTCGCGCGTCTGCGAAATCGAAAGCGCCGGCGACGACCGCGCCGTGGCAGAAGACATATGTCACGCGTCTCTTCATCACCGACTTCGCGATCGTCCTGCTGACGATCTTCGGTACCCAGGCCGCATGGCTCGGCCTGCATCCCAACAACGTGTCCGGGTTCTCCTCGCTCGACTACACCGGCCTCTCGGTCATCCTCGTGGGCAGCTGGATGGTCATGCTGGGGATGTACGACACCCGCCACCCGCGCATCGTCGGCTATGGCAGCAGCGAGTACCGCGCGATCCTGAGCGGTGCGATGCGGCTGTTCGGGGTGGTCGCGATCATCTCCTATCTCGCGAAGGCGGAGATCTCGCGCGGGTACATCCTGCTCAGCTTCCCGATCGGGATCATCCTGCTGATCACAGGGCGCTGGGTCTGGCGTCGTTGGCTGAACGCACAGCGTCAGCAGGGCAGGATGCTCTCCCGCGTCCTGCTGGTCGGCGAGGAGGCCGCCAACCTGCGGATCCTGTCCGAGCTCTCGAGCCAGCCGGAGGCCGGCTACGCGGTGGTCGGAGCCTGTTCCTCGGTCGAGACATCGCACGACACGCTCGGCCCCACCCGAATCCCCGTGTTCGGCGACGTCGACGCACTGCCCGCGGCGTTGCAGACCACCGGAGCCGACACCGTGCTCGTCTCCGGTGAGAGCGGCCTGTCCGCGGAGCGCGTGCGCGAACTGAGCTGGCAGCTCGAAGTCGGCCAGCAGCACCTCATCATGGCGCCCAACCTCACGGATATCGGCGGCCCACGGATCCACATGCGCCCCGTGGCGGGCCTGCCGTTGATGCACGTCGAGACACCGAAGTACACCGGCCCTCAGGTGGTGACCAAGCGCGCGATGGACGTTCTCGGCTCGGGTGCGATCATCCTGCTGAGCTCACCCCTGCTGGTCCTCATCGCGATCCTCGTGAAGGTGTCCAGCCGCGGGCCTGTCCTGTACAGCCAGGAACGGGTCGGCATGAACGGGACGCCGTTCAAGATGCTCAAGTTCCGGTCGATGGTCACCGATGCTGACGCACAGCTCGCCGATCTCCTTGCCGAGCAGGGTAACGGCGACACGCCGCTGTTCAAGGTCCAGAACGACCCGCGCATCACTCCCGTCGGCCGCGTGCTGCGCAAATACTCGCTCGACGAGCTGCCCCAGCTGTTCAACGTGTTCCTCGGCAGCATGAGCCTGGTCGGCCCTCGCCCTCAGCGCGAGGGCGAGGTTGCACTCTATGACGACGCCGCCGAGCGTCGGCTCATCGTGAAGCCGGGCATGAGCGGCCTGTGGCAGGTGAGCGGCCGCTCGACGCTCAGCTGGGAGGACGCGATCCGCCTCGACCTGTACTACGTCGAGAACTGGTCGCTGACCGGCGATCTGAACATCCTCTTCCGTACGTTCAAGGCCGTCTTCGCGCCCGGCGAGACCGCGCACTAGCCCCGTCGCCGCCTCACGGCGGCCACCACGCATCCACACATGATAGATGAGGAATCGAGCATGAGCGAGAACCACGACAGCGATCGGCTGAAGATCGTCGTGGTGGGACTGGGCTACGTCGGACTGTCGAACGCCGTCGTCCTCGCCCAGCATCACCGCGTCATCGCGGTCGATGTGAATGCCGCCCGCATCGAGCAGATCAACAAGCGCAT
>JBASAE010000544.1:0-8358 GCA_049654285.1 Microbacterium sp. | reverse complement strand
CGGCTGTGATGCCCCGCCGCCCCGCCCCGACACACTTCCCCGGTGCCGGGTCGGGCGGAGGGGAATCAGAGCCGGAGGTCGACCGAGACGACACCGAAGAGATCATGAGCCTCCGCGACATCCACATCCCCGTCCTGCTCGAACGCTGCATCGAGCTGCTCGCCCCCGCCCTCGACCGCGACGGCGCTGTGCTCGTCGACGCGACGCTCGGCATGGGCGGGCATGCCGAGGCCTTCCTCGGACGCTTCCCCGGCATCCGGCTGATCGGCCTCGACCGCGACACCGATGCCCTGCGCATCGCGGGGGAGCGGCTCGCGCCCTTCGGAGACCGGGTCACCCTCGTCCACACGGTCTACGACGAGGTCGGCCTGCATGCCCAGGGGGCTGATGCGGTGCTCTTCGACCTCGGAGTGTCGTCCTTGCAGCTCGACGAGGCCGAGCGGGGCTTCGCCTACTCCAAGGACGCACCGCTCGACATGCGGATGGATCAGACGCGAGGCGCCACTGCGGCCGAGGTGCTCGCCACCTACAGCGAGGGGCAGCTCCGGCGCATCTTCGAGCGCTACGGCGAGGAGAAGCTCGCCGCGCGTTACGCCCGATTCATCGTCGCCGCACGGGACGACCGTCCGCTCACCCGCTCCGGTGAGCTCGTCGACCTGCTGATCGCCGCGACGCCGGCCGCGGCACAGCGCGCAGGGCACCCGGCGAAGCGCGTGTTCCAGGCGCTTCGGATCGAGGTCAACTCCGAGCTCAGCGTTCTCGCCGACGCGATCCCCGCCGCGATGGAGGCCCTCGCCGTCGGCGGTCGCATCGCGGTGATGTCCTATCAGTCGCTGGAGGACCGCCTGGTGAAGCAGGCGTTCTCCGCGGCGGCGGCCTCGACCGCACCGGCCGGACTGCCGGTCGAGCTGCCCGAGCATGCACCGCGGTTCCGCATCCTCACCAAGGGCGCGGAACAGGCGAGCGAAGAGGAGAGGACCCGCAACCCGCGGGCCATCCCGGTGCGACTCCGCGCCGCAGAGAAGATCAGGGAGGCGAGATGAGCCTGAACGCCTTACGCACTCGGCCGCAGCAGGCGCCGGAACGCGCCCCCGAACGCCGGCTGCACGCTCTGGCGGCACCGGCACGCCGTCGGCGCCCGAAGCTCGGCTACGCGATCCTCGCGCTCGCCGGCGCAGTGGTCATCGGTGCCGCTCAGCTGGGCCTGTCCCTCGCCGCGACCCAGGACTCGTTCGTGCTTGCCGAGCTGAACGCCCAGCAGCGCAGCCTCAACCTCGACAAGCAGGCGCTGCAGGACGAGCTCGTCGGGCTCAGCTCACCGCAGTCGCTCGCGGTCAAGGCCGCAGACCTCGGGCTCGTGGTCGCCGGCTCGGCCTCGTACCTGCGGCTCAGCGACGGTGCCGTGCTCGGCACGACCGATGACCCCGGCTGGACGTCGACGGTGAACCCCAAGGGGCCCGAGCAGGTCGGCAACGCCCTGCTCGCCGCACCCCAGGCGCCGGCCTCCGGCACGGAGAAGAAGGACAAGGCAGCCCAGGCGGACGAAGCCGCCGACACGCCCGTGACTCCCACCCTGCCGCCGGCGCTCACCGACGGCCTGCCCACCCCCGAGACGCACTAGACGCCGAAGGAACACGCATCATGACGACCCGAGCCACCCGCGGACCGCGCCGCCGCACCGTCGTCGCCCTCGCCGTCGTGCTGGCGGTGCTCGGCGCGTTCGTGTTCCGTCTCGTCGACATCCAGATCGTGCACGCCGACGACCACATCGCCGACTCGATGGACTGGGGGCTCGGTCCCTCACAGGCGATCGCCGGGAAGCGCGGCTCGATCGTCGACGAGAAGGGCACGGTGCTCGCATCCAGCGCCCTGGTCTACGACGCGCAGCTCGACCCGATGCTGATCATGCAGCTCGAAGAGCCCAAGTACGAGAAGGACCGGCCGATGTCCTGGGCCGAGGCGAGCGAGAAGATCGCCGCGATCACCGGCCAGTCCACCGATGAGGTGCGTCAGATCGTCGCGGAGGCCCATGCCGAGAACGAGCACAGCCGGTACGCGAAGCTCAAGAACGGGCTCTCCACCGATCAGTACCTGGCGCTGGACAAGCTCGACCTGCCCTACCTCGCGATGACGTCGCGCAGCGTGCGGGTGTATCCGAACGGCGCTGTCGCGGGCAACATCATCGGCTTCGTCGACGGCGAGGGCAAGGGGCGGGCCGGAATCGAGGAGCTGGACGGGACCTGCCTCGCCGCGAAGAACGGCAAGCGCAGCTGGCTCAGCGGGAAGAACGGCGTGATCGTCCCC
The DNA here is from genome assembly GCA_049654285.1 of Microbacterium sp. Taxonomy (GTDB): domain Bacteria; phylum Actinomycetota; class Actinomycetes; order Actinomycetales; family Microbacteriaceae; genus Microbacterium. The sequence continues at coordinate 6,054 of JBASAE010000544.1, read as the reverse complement.
GGCAGCGAGCGTGTCACCCCGGCGTCCGACGGCGGCACCGTGAAGCTCACGATCGACGCCGACCTGAACTGGTATCTGCAGCAGATGCTCGCCGAAGAGGTCGCGCACATGGGGGCCAAGAACGGCACGATCACCGTGATCGAGGCGAAGACCGGGAAGATCAGGGCGGCCGCCGAGGTGCCCTCGCTCGACCCCATCGACCTGAACTGCGTGCCGAGCTACACCGCTCAGCTCTTCTCTCGCACCTATGAGCCGGGCTCGACGTTCAAGCCGATCACCGCGGCCACGCTTCTCGACCAGAAGGCGGCGACGCCCGGCAGCGTCGTCTCCGCCGCCGACCGGGAGTTCTTCCCGGACGCGGAGATCAACGACGCCTTCAGCCACCCGACCTACCAGTACACGCTGGCCGGGGCGCTGATCGACTCCTCGAACGTCGCCCTGTCGAAGTTCGGCACGATGGTGTCCGTCGAGACCCGGTACGAGTACCTGAGGAAGTTCGGCGTCGGCACCCCGACGGCGGTGGACTTCCCCGGCGAGGAGTCGGGTGGCGTGCGCGACCCGGGGGACAAGCCCTGGGACGCCCAGACGGTCTACGCCACCACCTTCGGTCAGGCCTTCACCGTCACCCCCGCTCAGGTGGTCAGCGCCTATCAGACCCTGGCGAACGGCGGAAAGCGGATCGATCTGAGCCTGGTCGAGTCGTGCACGGACGCCGACGGCGTCGAGCACGCGGTGAAGCCGAAGACGGAACAGGTCGTCTCCGAGAGCACCGCCGCTCAGGTGCGCCGGATGCTGGAGAACGTCGCGGTGCAGGGATCCCTCGCCGATCAGGTGAAGGTGCCCGGTTACCGCGTCGGCATCAAGACCGGCACCGCCGAGGTGCCGAACGGCAACGGCGACTACAAGGACGGGGTGTACTTCACATCCATCGTCGGTGTCGCACCGATCGAGGACCCGCAGTACATCGTGATGGTCACGATGGACGAGCCGACTAGGCTTACGATGTCGAACGCAACCGCTCCGGCGCTGCAGAAGGCGCTGACCCAGGTGCTGAAGACCTATCGCGTCGCCCCCTCGACCCAGCCGATGGACGCGCTGCTCCCCAAGTTCGCCGAATGATGCCCCGCGGGGTCTGGAGTTCGCCATGATCGCCCTGTCACTCGCCGAGATCGCCGCCGCCGTCGGGGGGGACGCGGTCCTGCAGGGGACCGACACCGCGGAGACCGTGGTGGACGGCGAGGTCGACACCGATTCGCGCGCGATGACCCCCGGGGCGATCTTCGTCGCCAAGCCCGGTGAGGTCACTGACGGGCATCGGTTCGTGGCGGACGCGGTCGCGGCGGGCGCCGTCCTGGCGATCGTGGAGCATCCCGTCGACGTCGCGGTGACGCAGATCGTGGTCCCGGACGCGGTGGCGGCCCTCGCCGACCTCGCACGGGAGGTCGTCGCCCGGGTGCGCGCGCACGGGCGCCTGCGGATCGTCGGCATCACCGGCTCGAACGGGAAGACCACCACCAAGAACTTCATCGCCCGCATCCTGCAGGAGGAGGGCGAGACGATCGCCCCGAAGGGCTCGTACAACAACGAGGTCGGCGCTCCGCTCACGATGCTGCGCGTCACCGCGGACACCCGGTACCTGGTCAGCGAGTTCGGCGCCTCGGCGCGCGGCGACATCGCGAAGCTCGCCGGCCTCGTCGCCCCCGACATCGTCGTGGTGCTCATGGTCGGTGCCGCGCACGCCGGTGGATTCGGCGGCATCGAGGAGACCGCGAAGACAAAGGCCGAGCTGGTCGAGGCGGCCTCCGCCGGCGGTGCCGCCGTGCTGAACGTCGACGACCCGCGTGTCGCCGCGATGCGCGGGATCGCCGACGCACGCGGCCTGCGGGTGGTGGGCTTCGGGCAGACCGCCGCGGCCGATCTGCGCGCCCGCGATGTCGACGTGACCGCGCAGGGTACGACCTGCATCGTCGACACGCCCGAGGGTGCCCTGCCGCTCGAGCTCCGGGTGCTCGGCGCCCACCACATCGGCAACGCCCTCGCCGCCATCGCCGCGACCGGGCTGCTGGGCGTGCCGGCGTCCGTCGCCATCGCCCGGCTCGGAACCGTCGAGATCGCGGAGCGCTGGCGCATGCAGCCGTTGGGCGGCGACCGGGTGCGCATCATCAACGACGCCTACAACGCCAGCCCCGACTCGATGGCGGCGGCCCTGCGCACCCTCGCGCAGATCGCACGGCCGGGGCAGCGCACGGTCGCCGTTCTCGGCGCGATGAGCGAGCTCGGCGAGACGGCGGGCGAGGAGCACGACCGGATCGGCCTGCTCGCGGTGCGGTTGAACATCCAGCGCATCGTCGTCGTCGGCCCCGAGGCGCGGCGACTGTTCCTCGCCACCGTCGGTGAGGGGTCCTGGGACGGCGAGGCCGTGCATCTGCCCGATCAGGACGCCGCTTTCGCCTACCTGACCGGTGAACTGCGCGTCGGCGACCTGGTCCTGGTGAAGTCGTCGAACTCCGCGGGGCTCCGGCATCTCGGCGATCGTCTGGGAGAATCGTTCTCGTGAAGTCCCTGATCATGGCGGCGGCCATCTCGCTCGCCTTCTCGCTCTTCCTGACGCCGGTGTTCCTGCGGATGTTCCGGAGGCTCGGCTGGGGACAGGTGATCCGGACACCCGGCGACATCAGCAACCCGAGCCATGAGCACAAGCGCGGCACCCCCAGCATGGGGGGCATCATCTTCATCGCCGGGACCATCGTCGGCTACCTCGCCGGGGTCTACGCCGGGGGGAGCACCCCCGGGCTGTCCGGTGTTCTGGTGCTCTGGCTGATGGTCGGCTTCGGCGCCGTGGGCTTCATCGACGACTACATGAAGGTCCGCAGCCAACGCAGTCTCGGCCTCTCGGGCTGGCGCAAGATCATCGGTCAGCTGCTCGTGCTGATCCCGTTCGGGATCCTGGCGCTCGCGCCGCAGTTCAAGAACGAGTACGGGCAGACGCCGGCGTCGAGCCACATCTCGTTCATCCGCGACATCCCGTGGCTGAACCTGCTGCTGATCGGCGGACCGGTGCTCGGCTGGCTGCTGTACCTGGCGTGGATCTCGCTGATCGGCGTCGCCACCTCGAACAGCGTCAACCTCACCGACGGTCTGGACGGACTCGCCGCCGGGGCGGGCATCTTCGTGGTCGGCTCGTACGGACTGATCGCCTTCCAGCAGTTCAAGCAGTCGTGCCTGGGTCAGGTGGCCGAGGTCGCCGGGTGCTATGAGGTGCGCGAGCCACTGAACCTCGCCTGGGTCGCCGCGGCCGTCGCGGGCAGCCTGATCGGGTTCCTGTGGTGGAATGCGCCCAAGGCCAAGGTCTTCATGGGTGACACCGGATCGATGGCGATCGGCGGCGTGATCACCGCGATGGCGATCCTCACCCGCACCGAGCTCCTGCTGCTGGTGATCGCCGGTGTGTTCGTGCTCTCCAGCGGGTCGGTGATCCTGCAGCGCGCGTACTTCAAGGTCACCCGCGGCAAGCGGCTGTTCCTGATGAGCCCGTTCCATCACCATCTGGAGATGCGCGGGTGGCCGGAGGTCACCATCGTGGTGCGGCTGTGGATCATCGCGGGGCTGCTGGCCGTCTCCGCGGTCGGCCTGTTCTACGTCGAGTGGCTGGTCCAGGTGGGCGGATGAGCACCCGGCTCGACGGACTCACCGGCTGGCACGCCGACTGGCGCGGGCTACGCGTGGCCGTTCTCGGACTCTCCGTGACGGGGTTCTCCGTGGCGGACACGCTCGCTGAGCTCGGCGCCGAGGTGCTGGTGCTCAGCGAGCAGGCGTCCGAGGAGTACCGGCGGCTGCTGCCGGTGATCGGCGCGGAGCTGGCCATCGGCCCGCTCGACGAGGTCCCGCAGAGGCTGATCGACTTCGCGCCCGAGGTGGTCGTCGCCTCACCGGGCTTCCCGCCGTCGCATCCGGTGATCCGCTGGACGCAGGACACCGGCATCGCCCTCTGGGGAGACGTCGAACTCGCCTGGCGCGTGCGCGACAAGGTGCTGCGCCCGGACGGCAGCCCAGCCGAGTGGGTGCTCATCACCGGCACGAACGGCAAGACCACCACGACCCAGCTCTCGGCGACGCTGCTGGCGGAGGGCGGGCTGCGCGCCGCGCCGTGCGGGAACATCGGCGTGCCGGTGCTCGACGCCGTACGGGATCCGGGCGGATTCGACGTGCTGGTGGTCGAGCTCTCCAGCCATCAGCTCTGGTACCTGGGGCTCTCGGATGCCGCGGGCGAGCTGTTCCCACACGCGTCCGTCTGCCTGAACCTCGCGGACGACCATCTGGTGTGGCACGGCAGTGCCCAGGCCTACCGCGACGCGAAGGCCGTGGTCTACCGGAACACCCGGGTGGCCTGCGTGTACAACAAAGCAGACGCCGCGACCCGGCGCATGGTCGAGGAGGCGGAGGTCGTGGAGGGCGCGCGGGCGATCGGCTTCGACCTCGGCACCCCCGGCCCGAGCGATCTCGGCATCGTCGACGGCATCCTGGTGGATCGCGCCTTCCACGAGGACCGGCACCACAGCGCGCTGGAGCTCACCACGGTGGACGAACTGCGCGGTGCGGGCCTCGCCGCACCCCACATCGTGCAGAACATCCTGGCGGCCTCGGCGCTCGCGCGGTCCCTCGGCGTCGAGCCGGCGCAGATCCGTCGCGCACTGCGCTCGTTCCGGCTGGACGCGCACCGGATCCAGGTCGTGGCCGAGCACGCCGGCATTACCTGGATCGACGACTCCAAGGCCACGAACCCGCATGCCGCGGCATCGTCGTTGCGCGCCTACCCCGGAGCGGTGTGGGTGGTCGGCGGTGATCTGAAGGGCGTCGACATCTCCGAGCTCATCGCCGACGTGGGCGGCAGTGCGGGAGCGGCGATCGTGATCGGCGTCGAGCGCGAGCCCGTGCTCGCCGCATTCCGACGACACGCGCCGCACGTGCCGGTGTTCGAGGTCGTCCCCGCCGACACTGGAGAGGTCATGACCCGCGTCGTCGAACTGGCGACGGGGATCGCGGACGGCGGGGGCACGGTGCTGCTGGCCCCGGCCGCCGCATCCTTCGATCAGTTCGCCAGCTATGCGGATCGTGGCCATCGCTTCGCCGAAGCGGTGCAGGAGTGGATCGACCGGGGGAGTGCGGATGACGCAGACGGCTCACCCGGGACGCGCTGAGGCCTCCGCATCCGGCGGTCCGCGCGGTCTCGCCGCGCGGGTCTCGCTCGGACGGCTGTTCACGCCGCCGTCCACCGAGTTCCTGCTGATCGGCGCGTCCGCCCTCGCGTTGACCGTGTTCGGGCTGGTGATGGTGCTCTCTGCGACCAGTGCCAACCCGCAGGCCCCGTTCGAGGCGGCCCTCAAGCAGGGGGTCTTCGCCCTGCTCGGCGTCCCGCTGATGTTCCTGATCAGCAGGATGCCGACCGGGGTGCTGAAGAGGCTCGCCTGGCCGGGACTGATCCTCAGCGTCGCTCTACAGCTGTTGGTGTTCAGCCCGCTGGGCATCGAGGACTCCGGGAACCAGAACTGGATCGGCTTCGCGGGCTTCACGATGCAGCCGTCCGAGTTCATGAAGCTCGCCCTCTCGGTGTGGATCGCGTTCGTGCTGCTGCGCAAGCAGGCGAGGCTGGGCATCTGGCACCACGTCTTCATCCCGGTGGTCCCGGTCTCGGTGCTCGCGATCGGCACGGTGCTCGCCGGGCATGACCTGGGCACCGCGATGGTGCTCGTGCTGATCGTGCTCAGCTGCCTGTTCTTCGCCGGAGTGAAGCTGCGGCTGTTCATCATCCCGGTGATCGTCGGAGCGCTCTCGGTGGCGGCGCTGGCGGTCACCAGTCCGGACCGGATGCGACGTATGACGGCGGACTGCAGCGACCAGGACCTCTGGAGCACCGACTGCTACCAGGCCATCCACGGCATCTGGGGCATGGCGAAGGGTGGGATCTTCGGCGTCGGCCTGGGCAATTCGCAGGAGAAGTACGGCTGGCTGCCCGCGGCCGCGAACGACTACATCTTCGCGGTCGTCGGCGAGGAG
>JBASAE010000543.1:0-1763 GCA_049654285.1 Microbacterium sp. | reverse complement strand
GATCACCGCCCGTCGAGACGGGCGGCGACCGACCGCATCGACGCGATCGTCGCGGCACGCGCCTAGCCTCGGCGCACCCATTCCGCATCAGACATACGCAGCGCCGCTGCCGCCACGACCCCCAGTCCGACGATCTGCAGCGCTCCCCCGCCGACCGCGAACCACTCGCCGCCGCCCGCGATGTTCACGATGTGCCCGACCGTCCAGCCCAGGATGAGCACTCCCGCCCACCAGGGCACGCCGACCCTCCGGCCGCCCAGCATCACCGCGAGACCGAGCAGCAGGTTTCCGCCCAGGTTGCCGAGCACGAACACCAGGAAGAACCCCATGCTCCACGCCTGCCCCGGCGATCCGTCCAGAGCCGCGGCGGCGTCCACCCGGGCGACCGCGATCCCCACCAGGTCGAAGTTTCCGAACGAGATCCCGAAGTAGCAGACGTAGCCGGCGATCATCAGCACGACCGCCCACAGAGTCAGGCGCGGTCTCGCGGGCCGCAGCACCCGCAGGGCGACCGGGAGGCCCGGTATCGTCAGCAGGCAGCCGATCAGCGCGAGCACCGTCACCACCATCAGCGCGGTCGGGAACGCCGCGTACATCGCGAGCATCTCGGCGGCGCCCTCGGTGTCGCTCATCCCGCTGCTCGACGAGACCCAGGCGTAGATCGCGTTGCAGGCCAGCTGGAACGCGAACGCCAACGGAAGGACGATCGCCGCCGCTCGACGTCGGAAGGACACCGTGGGGTCGTCGATGTGCACGGCGGTCGCCGGCTCGTGAATGGTGGCCATGATTCCTCCTCGAACCACGGGCGCTCCGTGCGCCCGTCCAGGATCGACCCTCCCGCGGCTGCCCGCCGCGGGCATCGGAGAGAGCACCGGAGCCACGCACGTGCTGGCACGGATACCGTTGCGGCGCCGGCGGCCCTATGGTGCTGTCATGGAGGCGGCGACGACGGTGCCCAGGGCCCCACACGCGCTCACCGGCACGACCATCACGACGATGACGATCGGCGCTGCGACCGTGCTCTCCGGCATCCTGCTCCCGGTCATCGCGCCGCCGGCTCTCGTTCCCCCCGCGGAGTACGTCGCGGTGTGCGCGATCAGCGGCTTCCTGCTCGTGCTCGCCGGCGTCGTCGCCCGCAAGGCACCCGGGAACGTCACCGGCCCGTTGCTCGTCGCCCAAGCATTGGTCGTCCTCCTCGTGAACAGCGTGCAGAACGAGGCTCTCGGCGCCTTCGCCGGCTGCTGGATGCTGCTCTACCTGCCGCTCGGGCTCGTGCTGATCGTGACGCCGGCGGGTCGTGCCGCCTCGCCCCGCTGGCGGGCCGTCGCCGTGTCCCTGTGCGCCGTGGCTGGCCTGTTCGTGTCGTCCATCGCGGTGGGAACCCTCATCCCGCAGACCGCCGCGGCACTGACGATCATCGCCGAGGTGCTGCTCCCCGTGTTCTTCGGCCTGCTGATCGCGTGCGCCACGGCACCGTTCGCCCGGTACCGGCACGCCGGCGAGCCCGATCGGCTGCGTCTGCGCTGGGTGCTCGTCGCCGGGCTGTCGCTGCCGCTCACCCTGCTGCTGTGCTGGTCCAGCTACCTCGTGCTCGGCACCCCGGACCTGGTCGTGTTCGGGCTGATCGCGATGATGATCGCGATCCCCGCCGGCGCGACGATCGCGATCGTGGCGCCGCACCTGTTCGACATCGATCGCGTGATCGTGTCGGTGGCGACCGCCCTCGTCCTCGTCGCCGCCGCGCTCACGGCGCTGTCCGTCGC
>JBASAE010000542.1:0-4356 GCA_049654285.1 Microbacterium sp. | reverse complement strand
CTGCGCGACCAGCACGCGGTTCATCCGGTTGCTGCCCGCGCCCAGCGCACCGCGCAAGCCCGCCGTGCCGAACGCCAGACGGGTGCCGAACCGGTCGTCGAGCTCGTCCAGCGCGGCGGCCTCGCCCGCGGCGGCACGGGTCACGATCCCGGCCAGCTCGTCCCGGGTCTCGGCGTCCGGGTCCTGCCTCATCCAGGCGCGGGCCTCGGCCAGCCGGGCCTCGGGGAGCCGGTCCCGTGTCAGCCCGGTGCTCACAGCGCCTCGATGACCTGGGCGAGCAGGGCGGAGATCACCGGCTCGGCGGCCTGGCCGGCCTCGATGACCTCGGCGTGGCTGAGCGGTGTCTTCTGGATGCCCGCGGCGAGGTTCGTGATCAGGGAGAACCCGAGGATCTCCATGCCGGCCTGCCGCGCGGCGATGGCCTCCAGCGCGGTGGACATGCCGACGATGTGGGCGCCCATGCTCTTCGCCATCTGCACTTCTGCGGGCGTCTCGTAGTGCGGGCCGGTGAACTGGCAGTAGACGCCCTCGTCCAGAGAGGGATCGATGCCGCGGGCGATGCCGCGCAGCCGGCTCGAGTACAGGTCGGTGAGGTCGACGAACGTCGCACCCTCCAGCGGCGAGTCGGCGGTGAGGTTGATGTGGTCGCTGATCAGCACCGGCGAACCGGGCCTCCAGGTCTCCTTGATGCCGCCGGCGCCGTTGGTGAGCACCATGATCTTCGCGCCGCTGGCTGCCGCGGTGCGCACGGAGTGCACCACACGGCGCACGCCGTGCCTCTCGTAGTAGTGCGTGCGCGCACCGATCACCAGCACGTTCTTGCCGTCCGGCGTGCGGATGCTGCGCAGAGTCCCGGCGTGCCCCGCGACCGCGGAGGCGGTGAACCCGGTGACCTCGGTGGCCGGGATCTCGGCGACCGTCTCGCCGATGATCTCGGCCGCCTTGCTCCAGCCCGACCCGAGGGTCAGGGCGATGTCGTGATGACCTGTCCCGGTGAGGCGCGCGATGTCCTCGGCGGCCTGGGCGGCGATCTCGAACGGATCGGCGTTCGGGTCGTCGAGAGGGTTGCTGAGCGTGTCTGACATGAGACCACTCTAAGAGGTTCACGCTCATCCGCGCGGGTACGGAAGAATGGATGCCATGGCGCACACCCCCTTCGTGAACAGGCAGAGCGTCGCCGTGCTCGGCGGCGGCCCCGGCGGTTACGAGGCGGCGCTCGCCGCCGCGCAGCTCGGCGCGGAGGTGACCCTCGTCGAGCGCGTCGGCGTCGGCGGCTCGGCGGTGCTCACCGACGTCGTCCCGTCGAAGAGCCTCATCGCCACGGCGGATGCGGCCGTCGCGATCTCCGAGGCATCCGACCTCGGCGTGCAGTTCTACGCGAAGGGCGAGCAGGGCAAGCCGCTCAAGCCCGAGATCGCGATCAACCTCGCCGCCGTCAACAAGCGGCTGATCGCGCTGGCCGGCCAGCAGTCCGAGGACATGCGCTCCGCCCTGCTGGATGCCGGGGTGAGGATCATCTCCGGCCACGGCAGGCTGGAGGGGCACAATGCGATCGTCGTGTCCACCTCGGCCGGTGGGACCGACTTCGACCGGGTCGAGGCGGACACCCTGGTGGTCGCTGTCGGCGCCTCGCCGCGGGAGCTCGACTCGGCGCGGCCCGATGGGAAGCGCATCCTCACCTGGACGCAGCTCTACGACATGAAGGCGTTGCCCGAGCACCTCATCGTGGTGGGCTCCGGCGTGACCGGCGCCGAGTTCGCCTCGGCGTACATGAACCTCGGCGCCAAGGTCACGCTGGTCTCCAGCCGTGATCAGGTCCTCCCCGGGGAGGACAAGGACGCCGCCGCGGTGCTGGAGCGCGTCTTCAAGCGCGGCGGCATGCAGGTGCTGTCGAAGTCGCGCGCCGACAAGGTCGAGAAGAGCAAGGACGGTGTCGTCGTCACCCTCTCGGACGGCCGCACGGTCGAGGGAAGCCACTGCCTGATGGCGGTCGGCTCGATCCCGAACACCCATGGCATCGGCTTGGAGGAGGTCGGCGTCGAGCTCACCGAGTCCGGGCACATCCGGGTGAACAAGGTGGCGCGCACCTCGGTCTCGAACATCTACGCGGTGGGCGACTGCACGAACTTCTTCCCGCTCGCGTCGGTCGCGTCGATGCAGGGCCGCACGGCCGTGTTCCACGCGCTCGGCGACATCGTGATCCCGCTGGAGAAGCTCAAGATCACGGCGAACATCTTCACCGCTCCGGAGATCGCGACGATCGGGTTCACCGAGAAGGACATCGAGGACGGCGTGGCCGACGGCATCGCCTACAAGCTGCCGCTCGCGGCGAACCCGCGCGCGAAGATGCAGGGCATCCGCGACGGCTTCGTGAAGATCCTCGCACGCAAGGGATCGGGGACCGTGATCGGCGGGGTCATCGTCGCGCCGCGTGCCTCGGAGCTGATCTATCCGCTTGCGATCGCCGTGGAGCGGCGCCTCACGGTCGATCAGGTCTCCCGGGTCTTCGCCGCCTACCCGTCGATCACCAGCAGCATCACCGACGCGACCCGCGCGATGCACCAGGTCTACATCGCGAACTGAGCGGCCGACGTCCGCCGGGCGACGTCGCCGAGCGAGGGGCTTGCATCGGCGCACGGCGCCCGATATGGTCTATGAAACGCAACGTAAGCGCTTACGTAGACGAAGGGGTCGCAGTGGTGACGGTGTACGACGTGGCGGAGGCGACAGGCCTCTCGATCGCGAGCGTGTCCCGTGCCCTGAACGGTCAGCCCGGTGTCTCGGCGGCCACCACGGAGCGGGTCATGGAAGCGGCCGCACAGCTCGGCTACCAGCCGAACGAGGTCGCCCGATCGCTGGTCGCGGGGTCCACCCAGACCATCGCGCTGCTCGTGCCGGACATCACCAACCCGTTCTTCCCCGAGCTGGTCAAGGGCGTCCAGTCGGTCGCCGACGACAACGACCTGCTGCTGCTGTTGCTGGACGTCCCGCGCGAGCGGAGGCGTCTCGTCGCCCGACTCGCCGCGCTCCGCCGCAAGCGGGTCGACGGCGTGCTGCTGGTCGCCAGCGAGCTCACCTCCTCCGCCGATGACCTCTTCGACGGCATCCCGGGGGTGTTCCTCGACCGCGCGGGCGACGGTTCGGCGCCGAGCGTCAGCATCGATCAGGAGCAGGCGGCCTATGTCGCGACGCGCCACCTCATCGAGAACGGCCACCGCCGGATCGCACACCTCAGCGGCCCCGACGGCCTCGCGGTCACCCGGCTGCGGCGGAACGGGTGGAGACGCGCTCTGCAGGACGCCGGCATCGAGCCCGACCCCGCACTCCTCTTCGACGGGGACTTCCTCGAGGAGGGCGGCTACCGCGCCGGCGAGCGGATCCTCGATGCGCCCGACCTCATCACCGCGGTCTTCGCCGCCAACGACCTGAGCGCGATCGGGCTGCTCGCCTGCTGCGCCGCCCGCGGCGTCGGCGTGCCCGACGACCTGTCGGTCATCGGCCTCGACGGCATCGAGCTCACCCGCTTCACCACCCCCGCACTGACGACCGTCGCTCAGCCGATCCGTGAGCTGGGGGAGCGCGCCTGCGCCAGGCTGCTCACCCTCATCGACGGGGGAGAGGCCGACGACGTCGTCCTGACGGCCGCTCTCGTCGAACGGGCGAGCGTACGACCCCTGCGAGGAGGGCTCTCATGACGGATCGGCGCGTGGTGGTATGCGGATCGCTCAACGCGGACACCACCTTCCGCGTGGGGCGCATCCCCATCGTCGGCGAGACCGTCGTCGCCGACGCCACTGCCTCGTCCTCCGGGGGGAAGGGCGCCAATCAGGCCTATGCCGCGGCGCGCACCTCTGCGGGACATCCGGTGCTCATGATCGGCGCCGTCGGCGACGACGGAGCCGGATCCGTCCTCTGCGACGAGCTCGCCGCCGCCGGCGTCGACGTGACGGGCGTCCGCCGCAGCACCCAGCCGACCGGGCAGGCGCTGATCGCGGTCGACCGCGACGGCGGGAACATCATCATCGTCGCTCCCGGAGCGAACCACGACTGGCCGGCGGACGCGCCCCTCGCGATCCGGGCCGACGACGTCGTCGTGCTGCAGCTCGAGATCCCGCTCGCCGTCGCCACCCGGATCGCACAGCACGGCCACGAGGTCGGGGCGACGGTCGTGCTCAACGCCGCCCCCGCCGTCGACGGAGCGATCGGGCTGCTGCCGTTCGTCGACGTGCTGGTGGTCAACGAGTTCGAGGCGTCCCAGCTGCTCGCGGTCGATGCGGAGGATCGCGCCGCCGTCGAGGCGGCGGCGGCCCGCCACGGCACCGACGTCGTGGTGACCCGCGGCGAGGCCAGCACCTT
>JBASAE010000541.1:0-2426 GCA_049654285.1 Microbacterium sp. | reverse complement strand
CCTCCGGGGTCGCGTGGGAGGGGAGGGTGCCCGTCGCGGGCGGCGACGCAGTCTCGGCCCAGCGGTGCGTGTGATCGTTCGCGACGGCGATCACGGCGGCGCGGCTCACCCGTTCGAGCAGGTCCATGGCGTCGGCGCGATCGAGTCCGACGAGGTGCCCCGACACCGGCCCGGTGACCGAGTGCACCTGCGCACCCGCGGTGCGCTGCGCACGGGCGAGCGGTCCCTGTGCCAGGGACACCCCCTGCAGTCGCGCGAGCGGGAACACCGCCAGCTTGCGCCACAGCAGGCCGCGGCGCATCAGCAGGCCGAACCCGGTGAGCGCATAGCCCTGCCGCTTCCACGACAGCGGACGCCGCCACCAGGCCCGCGCGGCGGTGGTGCGGTACGGGTCTCCCGCGACCGGGCCGAGCACGCCGTGCTCCCAGATCAACGGGATGTCGGATGCCGGGACGTCCGGCAGCACGAGGGCGAGCACGCGCTCCACGTCGGCCCTCCGGCCGACCGGCAGCACGGTGTTGAACTGCTGCGCGGTGCTGGACTGCTGCTGCGATGCGCTCTTTCCCGACATGCGGTTGATGCGCACCGACCACCAGCCGAACGGCCGCCAAAGCAACGACTGCACGACCTCGACGGCGAAGATCCGGCCGGGCGGCAGCGTCTCGGTGACCGTGGTGAACAGGCCGAACGTCACCCGCACACCGTCCGGGGTCGGAGCGATCGAGTAGCGCAGCGACTTCGAGATCTGCGCCCAGGTGATGCCGACCACGGCGATGAGCAGCGGCACCCCCATCCCGAAGGACAGGCCGAGGAACGCGATCGTCATCTCCGGCGCCGGGGTGCCGTCGGCGGACATGCCGATCAGCATCGACACGAGGGCGACGACGTAGATGACCCCGAAGAACAGCAGCCACAGCACGGCCGAGGTCAGCTGCGAGCCGATGAGCCGTCCGGTCGGGATCTTCACCACGCTCTCGGGCACGACGTCCGCGAGGTCGACGCCCGCGATCAGGTCGTTGACGCCGGCGTTCATCGTCCCGACCAGCTGTTCGCGCCTCGTGGCCGTCGGCGCCCCGCCCGCCACGACGCCCGCGGATGCCGCGAGCCGGGCGGAGCGCGCGCCGGACGCGAGCCGCAGGATGTCGGCGCGCACCGACTCGGCCTTCGTCGTCGACAGGTACTCCAGGTCGACGTTCGCATCGGTCCCGGCGCCGACGACCTCGATCTTCGCGAGGCCGATGATGCGGGCCGGGAAGGGACGGGTGAGGTTCACCCCCTGCACGCGGTCGAGCGGCGCACGACGGTGCGAGCGGAACACGATGCCCTTGCGCACCTCGACGTGCGATCCGGTGATGCGGAACTGCTGGAACCGCCAGATCATCCAGAAGATGCCGATGAGCACGAGCACCAGTGCCAGCACGCCGAGCAGCGCGACCAGGATCAGGTTGTTCGCCAGCACCCAGTCGATCGGGTCTCCGCCGTAGTCCTCGTACCTCGCCGCCTCCGGCGCGAACAGTCGGACCAGCCAGCCGATCACCCGGTCGCGCAGGTTCGAGATGACGATGCCCGCGACGATGATCAGTGCCAGCCCACCCTTGAACAGGGGGGTCAGCGGATGCAGACGATGCCACTCCCCGTCGGCGAGCGACGACGATCCCCCGTCGGGGAGCACCGCGTCGGGCGGCAGGTGCTCGGCAGGCGTGCTCACAGGCCCGTCCGGCGGGTCTCGGCGACGGCGATGAGGGTGTCCCGCAGTGCTTCGGCGGCGCCCTGCGTGAGACCGGGGATCTGCACGCCGGTGGTGGCGGCTGCGGTCACCATCTTCAGCTGGGAGATGCCGAAGGCCCGGTCGAGCGGCCCCTGGCTGATGTCGACCAACTGCATCCGCCCATAGGGGACGGCGACCATGCGCTGCCAGAGGATGCCGCGGCGGAACACGATGTCGTCCTCGCGCAGCATGTAGCCGATGGCCTTGGCCTGGCGCGGCAGGATGACCAGCGTCACGAGCGTGACCAGCACGATCGCGCCCGCCGGGAGCCAGGCCCAGGTCTGCTCGAGGCCGATCGCGAGCACAGCCGCGGCGACCACGACGACCGCGATGAAGAAGACGTTCTGCAGCACCTGGGAGACGACGTACTTCGGCGAGATCTGGTGCCAGGCGCCGTCGAGGGCGAGCGCGGCCGTGCTGCGCGGCGTGCGCAGCACGGAATAGGTGCCGTCGTCGAGCGCCACGGACGAGACGGGCGCGGAGGCGGGAGCGACGGGCTGCCGCCCGTCGCCTGCGTCACGGGGCGGGGTCGTCTGGCTCTCGGTCATCGGGATCCTTCGGCAGGGTGCAGAACTGTTCGGCGGCGAGTGCGGCGCCGACGAGGATCAGGCCGCTGACCGCCAACACGATCATCGCCGCTATCGACCCTACCTGCGGT
>JBASAE010000540.1:0-3615 GCA_049654285.1 Microbacterium sp. | reverse complement strand
GCGGAAGACCCGTCGACTGCAGCAGCAGTCGGGTGCGTCGGCGGGCGACGCCACCGTCGGGGCCGACATCGGTGACCGCATGGACGGAGAGCTCCTGGATGCCGGGTGCAGGGCCGGTTTCGAACGTGTTGAAAGCCTCGGCGACCGCAGCGGCGAGGGCGTCGTCGTCCCAGGGGAACGGGACGTCGTCCGCTTGCGCCGAGGTCTTCAGGGGCCGGATGAGCGCCGAGAGAGCGCCGGCGGGTAGCCCTAGTTCCTCCTCGATCAGGATCACGACGTCGAGGGACTCGGATGGCTCGGGCTGACGTGTGCCCGTGAACCAATAGGTGAGCACCGCCATCGAGGCGCGGGCGCCACGGGCGGTGAGACGGTCGTGCAGCCATCTCAACGGCTCCCCGCGCGCGTCGACCGCGGCACGGAACGCGCGGGTGAACGGATGCCTGGCTCCCCGCCGCGGACTATCCGTCGATCCCGCGGCACCCTCCCCATGAGGCGTCACCCCTTCAGCGTACCCGTGCGGTCGCAGCGGATCGGTCCCCCGGTCGTCGGGCGGCCGACAGGCTCCGCGTCGTCGATTTGCACGGACGCGGCGGGTCCGGGTACCGGGATGGGAACTGTCGCGCACTCGAAAGGGACCGGATGCGGGCATGTCGCCGCAGGCGCCAACCTGTCGCGCTTTGATGAGGCAGATGGGGGCGAAGCGCCCCAGCTCTGAGAGGACATGGATTGATGAAGCACTTCGCAAAGAGGACGCCGGACGGTGCGGGAGGAGAAGCTGCGGACAGGGACGCCGCGGAGGGGAAGAGCACTGACGGGAGGGCGTCTTCGCCGTCACGTCGGACGATTGTCAAGGGTGCGGCGTGGTCGGTGCCGGTGTTCGTGGCATCGGTCGCCATCCCCGCAAAAGCCGCGGTGTCCGGGTGCACGAACCTGAGGGATCAGTACATCACCCTCCAGGCGAAGACCGATGGCACCCTCGCACGGGAGCAGTATCCGATTCCGGACTTCGACCGGCTCAAGGAGATCGAGTACACGGTCGTCGGCGGGGGCGGACGAGGCGCCGGCGGCGGCTCCGGCCTCGGTACCCCGGGTAGAGGCGCTTACATCCAGGGGAAGATCGTGAAGGCGCTCGTGCCTACGGCGTCTCTGTGGCTCATCGCCGGCGAGATGGGTCAGGCACTGCGCGGCGGAACCGGGTACGGGTACGGCGGCGCCGCGGAGACCGCCGCCGGCTCTGGCGAGTCCGGTGGAGCAGGCGGCGGTGGGAGTGCGCTGTTCTTCGCCAACTCATCGGAGCCGATCGTCGTCGCGGGTGGCGGCGGAGGCGGGGGCGGCGGCCAGGTGCAGGGGTCAACCCCGTGGGCCGGGAGTCTTGAGCCCTACCCGGCGCCGAACAACCTGAACGGCAACGCGGGCCTGGCGAACCAGCCGGGCAACCAGGGGTCGTCGGCTCAGTTGACGATTCCCGGATACGCGGCGACCGCGAGCGTCGGCGGCGGGCGCGGCGGCGGATTGGACGAACCGGGCGGCCCCGGCGGGAGCGGAACGTCTGGGCGCCCCTGGGAGAAGTACGCCCCCGGGGCCGCGGGAAACGGGCGCAACGGTGCACGGGGGGCCGCCGTCTCGCATGACGGACGCGCTTACCATTACGGCGGTGGCGGCGGTGGCGGCTACCAGGGCGGTGGGAGCGGCATGGCGGGTGCGGCGCCCAGTCGGTGGAACGGGACGACTCCCAGCGGTACGCGTGTCTACATGGGAAGCGGCGGCGGCGGTGGGTCGAGCTTCATCGACACGACACGGATCGCCCCGCCGACGACTCAGACGGCGACGAACACCGGGAACGGCTACGTGCGGGTCAGGTTCATCTACGAACCCTGCTGATTCGCCAGCATCGGCTGCGGACCCCGCTACGGATCAACAGATGAGGCGGTGACCAGATGGAATCGGCACGGACGGAGTCTGTGACGCGCGCCGACATCCGCAGGTCGATCCGTGCTCTCGACGAGGACGTCCTGCGGGAGCTGCAGCGCGGTGCGACGTTCGCGGTCACCCTGCCGAACGGCCTGTGGCCGCTCCTCACCCTCATCGTCGCGGAGGACGGCGTAGGCGAGGCCGCTGTCGAGGCGTCCAGAAATCGGCGGCTGCCGTTCCGCCGGGTGCTGAGCCGGCGTCGGATCGATGCTCTGCTCTCCCGCCGGTATGTGCGTCGGGAGCAGGATCGCCTGCTGCCGACCGTTCGCGGGGTGGGCGCGGTGCGGCCGCTCGTCTTCGTGCGTGCCGACGGCGCGTATCTGAACTGGCTGCGCGGGTTGCGCCTCGCCGAGATCGCCGCCTTCCCCGCTGCCGACGGCGGGAACGGGAACCCGGCCGCGCCGGTATGAGACCGGTGTCCCGCGGTCCCTCCGATGCGGAGACGCCAGGATGCTGTACTCGAAACGACCCGGCGCGGGGGACCGCGTTCATCATCATATGGAGGCCTTGTGACGGAGAATCTTCATTCCCGGCGGACGATCGTCCAGGGAGCCGCCTGGTCGGTGCCGGTGCTCGCCCTGGCGACGGCGGTACCGGCCGGGGCGAGCACATCGTGCGCGGCGTCGAGCTCGGATCTGTACTATGCGGTGGTCGGCACCGATCTGGTCATCACGAACAACAATGCGTCCGGGTGCGCGTGGACCGACGGATTGTTCGTCGCCTACCAGGTCTATCTGTACCCCTATCCGCCGTCCCCATACCTCGTGGGCGGCATCGCCGGGGTGAAGGTCCTCGACCGGGTCCAACGCGTCTACTACTCCCAGGTCGCGCTCGGCCCCCGAACCATCGAGGCGGGATCCTCGATCGTGCTCCCGATCACGATCCAGCCCACGTCCAATCCCGATGGCGACATCAGCTTCGCCTCCGGCGACCACGCCTTCTACCAGAAGTTCATCCTGAGCGACGGCAGTTACTTCGTGGACGGCACCAACAGGATCGCTCACGGAGAGGACTACGGGATCGACGTCTTCGGACCCCGTCCGTTCGACGCTCCCAACATCCCCGGCTGATAGCCGGAGCGCGGGCGGCCCGCGAACTCGCAGCCAGTACTCAAGCGCACGCTCTCCGTGTCACACGATCCGTGGGTGGGGAGCCTTCCGATCCGCACATTCTGTGACATGCGAGCGGGGTGTGACACGGTTCGTGGCGGGGTTAGGGTGGGGAGATGGACGAGACGCCGCGGGCCGACGAGCCGACCGATGCGCTCTGGAGCCGCCTGCGACTGATCGAGGGGCAGCCGCTCGCCGATCGTGCCGAGGCCTACTCCGGGCTGCACGGTGAGCTCATGAAGCGTCTCGACGGCGCGCCGAAGGGCGCGGGCGACCGGTGACCCGCCTCGACGCGGCTCTCGCCGCCCGGGGTCTGGCGCGCTCGCGGAGCCATGCCGCGACGCTCATCGCCGAAGGGCGGGTGCGCATCGCAGGTCGGCCGGTGGTCAAGCCGGCCACTCCGGTGCGGGACGACGACGAGCTCAGCGTCGACGGGGCCGACCACTACGTCAGCCGCGGCGCACACAAGCTCATCGCGGCGCTCGACGGCTTCGGCATCTCCGCCGACGGGCGTCTCGCGCTCGACATGGGGGCG
>JBASAE010000539.1:0-2484 GCA_049654285.1 Microbacterium sp. | reverse complement strand
GTGGTACGCCGCGACGAGCTTCGCCCACACCGGGTCGTCCTGACGGTCGGCGCGCACCACGAAGGCGTTGATGTACGGCGCGAGCTCGGGGTCGTCCAGATCCTCCTTGAAGATGATGAGGTCGTCGCCGAGGCCGCCCTTCTGCGCCTGGGTGTTGTTGACCACGGCCGCGACCGCGCTGCCGTCCTTCAGCGCGGTGACAGTCTGGTTGGCGTCGACCGGCAGCACGGAGATCTTCGCCGTGACGATCTCATCGGGGGTCGACAGCGCGGTGCCGCCGTCCTTCAGGGTCAGCAACCCCGCCCGCTGCAGGTTGAGCAGGGCGCGCGCCAGGTTGGTCGGGTTGTTCGGCACGGCGACCACGGCGTCCTTCGGCAGCTCGGCCGGATCGTTGAACTTCTCGGAGTACAGCGCGAGCGGGTACACCGCGGTGCCGCCGATCGGCACGAGCGTGCCCTTGTTCTCGACGTTGAACTGGGACAGGTAGATGAGGTGCTGGAACAGGTTGGCGTCGAGGGCGCCGTCCTGCACGCCCTGGTTCAGTTGCACGCCGTCGTTGATGGTGCGCACGTCGAGCTCGATGCCCTCTTTCGCCAGCCGGTCCTTCAGGATCGTCCAGTGCTGCTCGTTGCCGTCGTCGGCGCCGATCACGATCTTGGTCGTCTCGCCGTCAGGTTTCTCGGCCGCGTCGGCACCGCCCGCCGAGCACGCCGCGAGCGACATCATCATGGCGCCGGCGGCGATGAGGCCGATGACGGAGCGGATGGTGGTCTGCAGAGGCGTCTTCTTCACGCACCGAGTGAAACACGCCGGATACCGCGCTGTCGCGCCGCCGGTCATCGCACGTTAACGACGGAAAGAATCCGTAACAGGCATCCTCGGATCAGGCCGTGAGCTCGGTGCGCAGCACGTGTTTCATCACCTTGCCCGAGGGTGTGCGCGGCAGCGTCTCGCGCACGATCAGTTCGCGCGGGATCTTGTACTTCGCCAGATGTCCGGCGAGGAAAGCGCGCACCTCGTCGAGCTGCACATCGCCGGATGCCTCGACCACCGCGACCACGGTCTCGCCCCACTCCTCGTGCCGGCGACCGATCACCGCGGCGTCCGCGACGGCCGGATGCTGCCGCAGAGCCTCCTCGACCTCGGGGGAGTACACGTTCTCACCACCCGTGATGACGACGTCCTTGAGCCGATCGACGATGAAGAGGTAGCCGTCGGCGTCGATCCTGGCGAGGTCGCCGGTGCGATACCAGTCGCCGACGAACGCGGCATCCGTCGCGGCGTCGTCGTTCAGATAGCCGGCCATCCGGGTCGCGGAGCGCATCCACAGCTCGCCCACCTCGCCGGCGGTCGCGTCGGCGCCTTCGGCGTCGATCACCCGGATGTCGACGCCGGGCATCCCACCGGCGCCGATCGACCCGGCCTTCTCGATCTGCTCGGCCGGATAGAGCGCCGTGCCCACCGGGCCCATCTCGCTCATGCCGTACACCTGGTAGAAGGCGTCGGTGCCATAGGCCTGTTGCAGCATGCGCACCGTGTCGGCTCCCATCGGCGCACCGCCGTAGGCCCAGAGCCGCATCGACGACAGGTCGAAGTCGCTCAGCGCCATGCCGACGGTCGGCAGGACCTTCAGCGGGGCGAGGAAGGCGATCGGCGCGCCGAAGAATGCCGTGGCCCGATACCGCTGGACGGCCTGGAGGAAGTGCACCGGGTGGTATTCCTTGAGCAGCACGACCGTGCCGCCGAGGTACATCATCGACAGGAACCAGTTGTTCAGCGGCGAGGCGTGCCAGATCGGCATCGCGATGAGGAAGCGGTCGTCGCGCTGCAGGCCGACGGCTGCCGTCGTGTAGGCGGGCACGGCGGCGAGGCCGGCATGGGTGTGCAGACACCCTTTCGGACTGCTCGTGGTGCCCGAGGTGTAGAGCACCTCGGCGACGGCGTCGCCCGAGACCTCGACGCCGTCCCAGTCCTCGGCGCCCGCGACAAGCGCATCGAACTCCCCGGAGCCGTCGTCCGCGGTCGTCAGCACCCGGGCGTCCGGTGCGCCCTCGCGTACGCGATCGGCGAGGTCGACGTCAGCGACGACCACCCGCAGCCCGGCGTGCGCGGCGATGTAGGAGACCTCCCGCGCGGTGAGCTTGTGGTTGACCGGCACCAGGGCGGCGCCCGCACGCCACAGGCCGAAGGCCGCGACGGCGAAGGCGGGGGTGTTGAACGCCATCACGCCGACGCGGTCGCCGGGCTGCACGCCGGCGTCGCGGAACACCGCGGCGGCTCGGCGGGATGCGGCCAGCAGCTGCGCGTAGTCGAGCGTGCCCAGATCGGAGACGATCGCGGGCTTGGCGGGGAATGTGCGGGCGGAGCGCTCCAGCATCCAGGTCAGGTTCATCGGATCCTCACGTCGTCGTGTCCGGTCCCGGGCGGCATTGCCACGGGTCTTGAATCGTGGTTCAATGCCTTCATTGAACCACGATTCATCGT
>JBASAE010000538.1:0-3595 GCA_049654285.1 Microbacterium sp. | reverse complement strand
TCCTCGGCATCGGCACCGACGGGCACATCGGCTTCAACGAGCCTGGATCGTCGTTCGCGTCGCGCACCCGGGTCAAGACGCTCACCGAGCAGACCCGGGAGGACAACGCGCGCTTCTTCGACTCGATCGATCAGGTGCCTCGGCACTGCATCACGCAGGGGCTCGGCACCATCCTGCGCGCCCGGCACCTGGTGCTGCTGGCGTTCGGGGCGGGCAAGGCCGAGGCGATCGCCCGGGCGATCGAGGGCCCGGTCTCCGCTTTCATGCCGGCCTCCGCCGTGCAGCTGCACGAGCACGTCACCGTCGTCGTCGACGAGGCGGCGGCCGCGCAGCTCGAGCTCGCCGACTACTACCGGTACGCGTACACGAACAAGCCGGCCTGGCAGGGCCTCTGAGCCGTCCGCTCTTCCCGAGGCTGTACGCCCCCGCCGAGACGGGACCTACAGCCTCGGTCAGCCCCAGGCGATCGGGAGCAGGTGCTCCTCGCTGAGCGGGGCGAGCAGCAGGTCGTCCTGCTCGGCGGGGGCGATCCAGCGAAGCTCGGCGAGCTCCGCCTGCACGACCACGTCCTCCGGCTCCGCGGTCATCGCGAACGCGGTCGCCACCACCCGGTGACCCGGCTCGTTCGCCGCATCCGAGACGAACGTCCCCAGCGGACGGAGCTGATCCTCGAAGACGACGAGGCCGAGCTCCTCGCGCAGCTCGCGCACCAGCGTCTGCGCCGCGGTCTCACCCGGTTCGGGCTTGCCGCCCGGCTGCATGAACCGGTCGGTGCCGCTCTTGCGCACCACCAGCGCCCTGCCTTCGCTGTCGGTGATCACCGCGGCGCTCACGTGGATGTCAGGCATGTTCGGAGAACACCTTTCCGGGGTTGAGGATGCCCTGCGGATCGAAGACCCGCACGATCTGCCGCTGCAGCTCCCACTGGTCGTCGCCGAGCTCCTCACGCAGCCAGCGGCTCTTCAGGACGCCGATGCCGTGCTCGCCGGTGAGCGTGCCGCCCAGACGCAATGCGGCGCGGAACAGCTCGCCGGCCGCCTCCCAGACGACCACCGGCGGCTCGGTGCCCTCGAACACGAAGGTCGGATGCAGGTTGCCGTCGCCGGCGTGCGCGACCGTGGGGATCGCGATGCCGTGCCGCTGTGCGATCCGGGCGATCTCGTCGAACATGTCCGGCATCGCGCTGCGCGGCACCGAGACGTCCTCGATGAGGGTCGTGCCAAGGGCGGCGAGAGCATGGTGCACGGCCCGCCGGATGCCGAGCAGCTCCTCGCCCTGCGCGGTGTCGGCGCTCATCCGGACCTCGCCGCCCGCATCGCGCAGCACCGTGGCGATCTGCTCGGCCTCGGCCCGAGCGGCGGGACCGTCGGTCTGCAGCGTCAGCTGCGCGACACCGGGCGCGGGCACGGGCAGGCCGAGCAGATCGTGGACGGCGGTCAGCACCGTCGCGTCCATCAGCTCCATGATCGAGGGCTGCAGGCCTGCCGCCGTGACGGCCGACGACGCGATGGCTCCCGCGTGGACATCGGGGAACGACGCCGTGATCGTGCACACCTCGCCCGGGGTGAGGCGGCGCAGCTTCAGCGTGGCGCCGACGACGACTCCGAGCGTCCCCTCCGATCCGATGACCAGCGCGGTGAGGTCGAGTCCGGTGACGCCCTTGACGCTGCGGTGCCCGAGGCGCAGCAGCCGTCCGTCGGCGAGCACGAGATCGACGCCGAGTACGGCATCGCGCACGACGCCGTACTTCGCGCACAGCAGCCCGCCGGCGCCGGTGGCGATGTTGCCGCCCACGGTCGAGATGTCGCGGCTGGCCGGATCCGGTGCCCACCACACGCCGTGCTCGGCGAGTGCGGCGTTCAGATCGGCGTTCAGGATGCCGGGTTCGACGACCGCGAGCAGATCGTCGGGGCGCACCTCCCGGATCGCGGTCATACGGGCCGTCGAGAGCACGATCTCGCCCGCACCGGCGTTCGCCGCTCCCGCGAGGCCCGTGCCGGCGCCCCGGATCACGACGGGCGTGCCGGTCGCAGACGCGATGCGCAGGGTCTGCTGCACATCGGAGACCGACTCGGCGTGCACGACGGCGAGCGGGGGCTCGGGAGCCGCGTGCCCTGAGCGGTCGGCGCGTGCGGCGTCGAGCACCGCGGCATCGGTGTCGACGAGGTCGCCGAGCGCCGCGCGGAGCCGGCCGACGACGGTCACGGGCGGGAAGCTCCGCTGCTCATGAGAGCGCCCGGCGACCGGCGATCACGCCCGCGCTGACGGCGACGAGGGCGAACGCCAGGCCGATCCAGCCCTGGCCCATCGCCCACCAGGCCAGGGTGACGCCGAGGTAGATCAGCAGCTCGACCACGGCACGCAGGAAGGGATGCAGTCGCAGCACGGGGCGGGGGGAGAGGAACAGCGCCCAGGCGAGCAGCGTGATGGCGGGCAGGCCGAGCCCGAAGACCAGGTTCACCGGCAGCGGCCAGGCCGTGAAGCCCCACAGCGCGAGGGACAGCAGCGCGACGATGAGCACACCGGTGCGGACGACGTCGAGAGGAGTGATGTGCGGGCGGTTCACGCCCGGTACGGCGGCCTGAGGCATGCCCCCAGTCTATTCGGCGCGCGCGACGGTCCCTCCCCGCTGCGCGCCCCTGCTCCGTCCCCCTGATATCCCGTCGCGAGGCTCGCGCCAGGACGCCGGTAGTCGGATGCATCGCCGGGAGTCAGGCGCGTCGGCGTCCGAGCCGGGCCTCCTGCCGTGCGCGGCGGGTGGTGGATGGCCCGGAGGAAGGGTGAGGGCGAGGCGTCCGCGAGGGACGGGGGGTCACTCGGTGCCGGTTGCCGCCGGCGTGACGGATGTCGTGGGCGCGGGCTCTTCGACGGGCGCGGGCTTCTCCGTGTCGGCGGGTGCGGCGGTCTCCTCGACGACGGTGGTGGGCGTCGGGACCGCCAGGGGCAGCTCGGGGGCGGCAGGCTCCTCGGTGTCCGGGGCGGTGGCGGGAGTCGACGGCTGCGGTTCCGGTGTGGTCTCCGGCGCGCCGTCGTTCGGCGTGCCGAGCGACGAGGCGCCGAGCTCCCAGAGCGTCGTGCGGGTGAGCCAGTCGCCACCGGCGTAGCGGAAGGCCACCGGGGCGTTGCGCAGCAGCTGCGTACCGTTCGGGCGGATGTCGGCGACGCCGGCGCCGGCCTCGTCGAGGACGATCTCGGCCCCACGGGCCGGGACGTCGTCCATCCAGACCTGGACAGTGGTCCCGGGCGTGCCGGTGATCGGGATGGACAGGTGCGTGTGGCCCTGGGCATCGAGCCAGACCCGCACGGTCCCCCACGAGATCTCGGGGCCGGGGTCGACGGGACCGGGGTCGACGGGTCCCGGGTCGACGGGACCGGGGTCGACAGGTCCCGGGTCGACGGGTCCCGGGTCGACGGGACCGGGGTCGACCGGTTCGGGGTCGACCGGTTCGGGGTCGACCGGTGGGGCCGGGACCGCGGCCTGTGCAGGCGGGGGCGTGCTCGCCCGCGGCGCCGGCGCGCTCTCGGGGACGGGCGTCGTCTCCGGCTTCTTCGGAGCGGGATCGACGACCTCGATGATCACGGGGGAGTCGAGGGA
>JBASAE010000537.1:0-8002 GCA_049654285.1 Microbacterium sp. | reverse complement strand
CGGACGTTGTCCCCGAGCGCGTGCCCGAGCCGGCCCCTGTCGTCGCGCCTGCGCCGGACGTTGTCCCCGAGCGCGTGCCCGAGCCTGCGCCCGCCGCCGCATCCGCCCTCGCCCCGATGCCCGCGGCGAAGCGGGTCGGTGACGCGTCGAAGGAGGCCTCGCGGGAGAGCGCGGATCTGCTGACCGCGGATCGTCTGCTGGATCCCAGCAGGGTCGTCAGGGCGGAGCCCGAGGGCGGATGGAGCCAGCTGCTCTACACGATCTCCGGACGACGGATCAACCTCGGCGACAGCAAGAAGGCGAAGGCGCGCAAGGAGCTCAGCGCGCGCATCGCCGCGCCGCTCGTCGGAACCGCACGCTTCGTGCCGGTGCTGTCCCGGAAGGGGGGCGTGGGCAAGACCACGATCACGGCCCTGCTGGGGATGGCGCTCGCCGACGCCCGCGACGACCGCGTGATCGCCGTCGACGCCAACCCCGACCGCGGCACACTGGCGGACCGCGTGGTCGGGGTGCACAGCAAGTCGGTGCGCGACCTCGCGCGCGCGAAGGACGAGATCCGGGGGTTCCACGACCTCTCCGAGCATGTCGCGCGCGACCACACCCGGCTCGATGTGCTGGCCTCCGACGCCGACCCGCGGGTCGCCGACGAGTTCGGCGACACGGACTACCGCGACGTCGCCTCGGTCGCGGCGCACTATTATTCGCTCGTCCTCACCGACACGGGAACCGGCATCGTGCACCGGGTGATGGGTGCGACGCTCGAGCTCGCAGACCGTATCGTCATCGTGTCGGGACTCAGCGTGGACGAGGCCCGGCTGGCCTCCGAGACCCTCACCTGGCTGGAGACCAACGGCTACGCCGACAAGGTCCGTGAGGCCGTCGTCGTGCTGAACCAGTCCACCCCCGGATCCCCGCTGGTCCGGTTGGACGAGCTCGAGTCCCACTTCGCATCCCGGGTGCGGCACGTCGTGCGCATGCCCTACGATCCCCGCATCGCCGGCGGCGGTCCGATCGACTTCGCGAGCCTGTCGCCGGAGACCCGGCTGGCCGCCCGCGGCCTCGCGGCGCTGCTGGTCGAGGGCCTGCGCGCGGAGAGCGTTCGATGACCGTTCGCGAGATCAGGCTGTACGGCGATCCGGTGCTGCGCACCGTGTGCGCTCCGGTCGAGGCGATCGACGACGGCGTGCGCGCCCTGGTCGCCGACCTCCTGGACACGGTCGAGCTGCCGGGCCGCGCCGGGGTGGCCGCGCCGCAGATCGGCGTGGCGCTCCGCGCCTTCAGCTACAACATCGACGGGGAGGTCGGCTATGTGCTGAACCCCGTCCTCGTCGAGGTCCGGGGCGAGCCCGTGCCGACCGGCGAGGGGTGCCTCTCGGTGCCCGGTCTCTGGCACGATGCGCTGCGGCATCCCTGGGCGCGGGTCGAGGGCATCGATCTCGACGGCGACCCCGTCGTGCTCGAGGGCGAGGGACTGCTCGCCCAGGCACTGCAGCACGAGACCGATCATCTGGACGGCAGGGTCTACCTCTCGCGCCTCGCGCCCGAGACCCGGAAGGTCGCGATGCGCGAGGTACGCGAGAGCAGCTGGTTCTGACCGTCCCGGTTCGGGATCAGCCGAGCGAGACGTTCGTGGTCTGCACCGGCTGGCTGTAGATCGCATCGATCTCGGCGGCGAAGTCCTTCAGGATCTCGTTGCGCTTGATCGACATCTTCGGAGTGAGGTGCCCACTGGCCTCGGTCCACTCCACCGGAAGGATCGTGAACTTGCGGATGGACTCGGCGCGGGAGACCCGCGTGTTCGCGGCATCCACCGCGCGCTGGACCTCGGCGTGCACGGCTTCGTTCGCGCTGGCATCCGCGAGAGACATGTCGGCGGGCAGCCCGTTGTTCGCGAGCCAGGCGGGCAGCATCTCGGGATCGAGGGTGATCAGCGCCGAGATGAACGGCTTCTGATCCCCGACGACGACGACCTGGCTGATGATCGGGTTCGCGCGGATCGGGTCCTCCAGCGCCGCCGGTGCGACGTTCTTGCCACCGGCGGTGACGATGATCTCCTTCTTGCGCCCGGTGATCGAGAGGAAGCCCTCGGAGTCGAAGGAGCCCAGGTCCCCGGTGCGGAACCAGCCGTCGTCGAACGCCGCTGCGGTGGCCTCCGGGTTGTTCCAGTACTCCTTGAAGACGCAGATGCCGCGCACCTCGATCTCGCCGTCCTCGGCGAGGCGGATGCCGACGCCAGGCACGGGCGGGCCGACGGTGCCGATCTTCGACTTGTCCGCGAGGTTCACCGACGCCGGTGCGGTCGTCTCGGTCAGGCCGTAGCCTTCCAGGATCACCACGCCGAGGCTGTGAAAGAAGTGCCCCAGACGCTCGCCCAGCGGCGCCGAGCCGGAGATGGCGTAGACGACGTTGCCGCCCATCGCCTCGCGCAGCTTGGCGAAGACCAGCTTGTCGAACAGGGCGAAGCGCATCCTCAGCCCGAACGGGATCTTCTCGCCGCGCTCCTGCAGCTTGGAGTACTCGATCGCGGCGGCGGCAGCGGCGCGGAAGATCTTGCCCTTGCCCCCGGCCTCGGCCTTCTGCTCGGCCGAGTTGTACACCTTCTCGAACACCCGCGGCACCGCGAGCAGGAAGGTGGGCTTGAACGATCCGAGCGCGGGCAGCAGCTGCTTGGTGTCGGGCTGGTGGCCGGTGCGCACGCCGGCGTGGATGTTGAGGATCGAGATGAACCGTGCGAACACATGCGCCGTCGTGATGAACAGCACGGTGGACGCCCCGGGAGTGTTCACCACGGTGCTCAGCGACTTCGCGGAGTTGCGCGACAGCTCGACGAAGTTGCTGTGCGTGAGCACGCATCCCTTCGGCCGCCCCGTGGAACCGGAGGTGTAGATGAGCGTGGCGATGTCCGCGCCGTTCGCGATGCTGCGGCGACGCTCGACCTCGTCGTCCGAGACCTCCGCGCCCTGCGCCGTCAGCGCGTCGATCGCCCCGAGATGCAGCTGCCAGACCTCGCGGACGAGCGGCAGGTCGCCGCGGACCTCGTCGACGCGCGAGTAGTGCTCGGCGGACTCGACGAGGAGGGCGATCGCACCGGAGTCCTCCATGATCCATTGGATCTGGGCGGGGGAGCTGGTCTCGTAGATCGGCACCATCACGGCGCCGGCGTAGAACAGGGCGAAGTCGACCAGGGTCCACTCGTACGTCGTCCTCGCGAGGAAGCCGACCTTCTCGCCGGGCTGGATGCCCGCAGCGATGAAGCCCTTGGCGAGAGCGACCACCGCGGTGCGGAAGTCAGCGGCGGTGATGTCGCGCCACCCGGCGCCCTCAGGGACGGAGAACAAGGCCAGCCCCGGAGTGGCCTGGACCCGCTTCTCGAGCAGATCCGTGATGTTCGCCTCGGGGTCGGCGGGGACGATCGCGGGGACTTCGAACTGGACCACGGCAGCTCCTTCGGTACCGGATGGACGGGTCCCACCGAGTCTAAGCCATGGGATTCAGTCACGAACAATCTGAAACTGAGTTCATCGGCCGGTGCGGCGCTAGACTTCCGTCTGATGTTCTACTGGCTGATGAAGTACGTCGTGATCGGGCCGATCGTCAAGGCGATCTTCCGCCCGTGGATCGTGGGACGGGACAACGTGCCCGCAGCGGGCGGCGCCATCCTCGCCAGCAATCATCTCTCCTTCGCGGACTCGATCTTCCTTCCCCTCATGCTCGACCGTCCCATGGCCTTCCTCGCCAAGAGCGACTACTTCACCGGCCGGGGCGTGAAGGGCTGGGCCACCCGCGTCTTCATGAAGGGCACCGGACAGCTTCCGATCGACCGTTCGGGGGGAAAGGCGTCCGAGGCGTCGCTGAACACCGGCCTGCAGGTGCTCGGCCGCGACGACCTGCTCGGCATCTACCCCGAGGGGACCCGCAGTCCCGACGGGAAGCTCTACCGGGGGCGCACCGGTATCGCGCGGATGGCGCTGGAGGCGAAGGTCCCGGTGATCCCGGTGATCATGGTCGACACCGACACCGCGATGCCGATCGGGAGCAGGATGCCGCGGGTCGTCCGGGTCGGCATGGTGATCGGCGAGCCGCTCGATTTCTCGCGATACGCGGGCATGGAGAACGATCGCTACATCCTGCGGTCGGTGACCGACGAGATCATGGTCGCCCTGCAGCGCCTCGGGGCGCAGGAGTACGACGACGTGTACGCGTCGACCGTGAAGGACAGGCTGCCCCCCTCCCGGCGGTGACCTGCCGTCCTGCCTCGGCGCCGCGGGCGGGCCGCTAAGCTGAGGGGATGCCTCAGCCATCTTCCGTCGTCGACCCTGCCGTGTTCGACACCAGAGCCCTCGACGAATGGCGTTCGCTGCCGATC
This sequence comes from Microbacterium sp., assembly GCA_049654285.1. Lineage (GTDB taxonomy): Bacteria > Actinomycetota > Actinomycetes > Actinomycetales > Microbacteriaceae > Microbacterium. The sequence continues at coordinate 3,636 of JBASAE010000537.1, read as the reverse complement.
AAGCAGCAGCCGCAGTGGCCGGACCCGGCCCGGGTCGCCGAGACCTCGGCGCAGCTCGCGACGCTCCCGCCGCTGGTGTTCGCGGGCGAGGTGGACAACCTTCGCGAACGGCTGGCCCGTGCCGCCTCGGGGCGGGCGTTCCTGCTGCAGGGCGGCGACTGCGCCGAGACCTTCGCCGGCGCGACGGCCGACCAGATCCGCAACCGCATCAAGACCGTGCTGCAGATGGCCGTGGTGCTCACCTACGGGGCATCCATGCCGGTCGTGAAGATGGGACGCATGGCAGGTCAGTTCGCCAAGCCGCGCTCCAGCGACACCGAGACCCGCGGTGAGGTCACGCTGCCGGCCTACCGCGGCGACATCGTCAACGGCTACGACTTCACCGAGGGATCCCGCCAGGCCGACCCCGCGCGGCTGCTGCAGGGCTACCACATGGCGGCGTCGACGCTGAACCTCATCCGTGCGTTCACGCAGGGCGGTTTCGCCGACCTGCGTGAGGTGCACTCCTGGAACCAGGGCTTCGCGAAGAACCCGGCCAACCAGCGGTACGAGCGCATGGCCGCCGAGATCGATCGCGCGATCAAGTTCATGGAGGCCGCCGGTGCAGACTTCGACGAGCTCAGGCGCGTCGAGTTCTTCACCGGGCACGAGGGTCTGCTGATGGACTACGAGCGCCCCCTGACGCGGATCGACTCCCGCACCGGGACGCCGTACAACACCTCGGCGCACTTCCTCTGGATCGGCGAGCGCACCCGCGACCTCGACGGCGCGCACGTGGACTACTTCTCGAGGATCCGCAATCCCATCGGTGTGAAGCTCGGCCCCACCACCACGCCCGAGACCGCGCTGGAGCTGATCGACAAGCTCGACCCGGACCGCGAGCCGGGCCGGCTGACCTTCATCACGCGCATGGGGGCGGGCAGGATCCGCGACGCCCTGCCGCCGCTGCTGGCGGCGGTCAAGGAGTCCGGGGCCAAGCCGCTGTGGGTCACCGATCCGATGCACGGCAACGGCATCACCACGCCGACGGGCTACAAGACCCGGCGGTTCGACGACGTCATCGACGAGGTGCGTGGATTCTTCGAGTCGCACCGCGCCGTCGGCACGTTCCCGGGAGGCATCCACGTCGAGCTCACCGGTGACGACGTCACGGAGTGCCTGGGCGGCTCCGAGCAGATCGACGAGGCCGCCCTGGCGACCCGTTACGAGTCGCTCTGCGACCCGCGCCTGAACCACATGCAGAGCCTCGAACTGGCGTTCCTCGTTGCGGAGGAGCTGGAGAAGAGGTGAGCGGCGCTGCTCGCCGGGTCAGAACGCCCGCGAGCGGATCTGCAGCGTCACCTTGCTGCCGGCGCGACGCATCGAGCCCTCACCGGGATCGGTCCCGGTGACCTCGGTGAACTCGTCCGGGAACGCCGACCACAGCACGTTCCAGTCCGGCTCGAAGCCGGCATCGCGGAGCTGACCCGCGGCGGCGTCGCGGGTCAACCCGGTCACATCCGGCACGGCGAACAGCTGCGGGCCGTTCGAGACCGTGAGCTGGATCACGTCTCCACGGCGCCACAGCCCTCCACCCTCGGGCTCGGCGGACTGACGGATCACATCGCCCTCGGCGACGTCGTCGTTGAACTCGTACGGCACCTCATCGCTCACGACGAGGCCCGCCTGGGTGAGCGTCTTCTTCGCGTTGCCCAAGGACTGGCCGCTGACGTCCGGGACCTCGCCGAGCGACACCTGCAGCGTGGCCTGATCGCCCTCGTGCACCGTGCATCCGTCGGCGCAGCCGAGCACGTCGCCGACCCGGGGGGTGACGCGTACCTGGAACACCTGGTCGCGAGGCGTGTCGTCGAAGTACTCCTCGACCTCGTCGGCGACCGTGACGCGCGCATCGGTGAGCAGCTTGCGCGCATCGGCCTGGCTGAGGCCCGCGAGCGCGGGGAGGTCGTGAGCCGCCGGGCCGGTCGAGACGATGACCGTGACCTTCGCGCCCTTGTCGAGGCGCTTGCCCATGCCGGGGTCCGTGCCGATCACGAGACCCGCCTCAACGTCGATGTCGTCGTGCTCGGCACGTATCGGGACGAAGCCGTCCGCGGTCAGCGTCTTCGCGGCGTCGTCGTAGGATTCTCCGGCGACGGAGGGCACCGGGACGAGCGAGCCCGGCCCCGATCCGAACCACCAGCCGGCTCCGCCGGCGACCACCGCGAGCAACAGGACGAGGGCCATCAGCAGCGTGCCGCGGGCGTTGCGGTGCGACACGCGCCGGCGCAGCAGCGTGGCGTTGTCGAGCGGGTGCGCCGCGGTGGCCGGCTCCGTGGGCCCGGTCGGATTCGTACCCGGCAGGATCTTCGTCAGTCCGCCGGTGTCGGCGATCACCGCGGTCGGCGCGGTCACCATCGGCGCGGTGGGCTGTGGCCTGACGTCGAGCTCGCGCTCGATCTCGCGCAGCCTATCGAGCATCCGCTGCGCGTCGAGCGGGCGCTCGTCGGGCTCCTTCTCCGTCGCCCACAGCACCAGCTCGTCGAGCTGTTCGGGCACGCCGGGGTTGCGCACGCTCGGGCGCGGCACCTGTTCGGTGGCGTGCTGGAACGCGATCTGCATGGGCTGCTCGCCCTTGTAGGGCTGCTCTCCGACCAGCATCTCGTACAGCATGATGCCGAGCGCGTAGATGTCGCTGCGGGCGTCCGCGGTGCCGCGGGTGACGAGCTCGGGCGCCAGATAGGCGATCGTGCCGAGCAGCTGCGCACCGCTCGCGGTGTTCGCCGTGGTCGCCCGCGCGAGGCCGAAGTCGCCGATCTTGATGCGTCCGTCCTCAGCGAGGAGCACGTTCTCGGGCTTGACGTCGCGATGCACGATCCCGGCGCGATGCGCGGCCGCGAGGCCCGACAGCACGGCATCCATGATGGTGATCGTCTGCGGCACGCTCAGCCGGCGCTGCTCGCGCAGCAGCTCGCGCAGCGTGATGCCGGGCAGATACTCCATCACGAGATAGGCCAGCTCACCGTCCTGCCCCTGGTCGAAGACGTTCACGACGTGCGGGTCGGCGAGCCGTGCCGCGGCGCGCGCCTCCTGGATGAACCGGCTCTGGAAGACCGAGTCGTCGCTGAGGTGGCCGTGCATGACCTTCAGGGCGATGCGGCGTTCCAGACGCAGATCCGTGGCGACGTAGACCGTCGCCATGCCGCCGCGCGCGATCCGCGCCCGCACCCGGTACCGGCCGTCGACAAGCCGCCCGATGAGAGGGTCGGCCTGCGCAGTGGTCACAGGGAAAGTCTAGGGAGCGTCGGCCGAAAGGCAGGGGAGCGGCTCGCCCTCCGGGCTCCTGGCAGCCGAAATCGTGAGGTCAGAGCTCGGCGAGCCACTGGTAGGCCTGCTGCTCCCATTGGCCGTAGCGCTCGGGGTAGGCGGAGATCTGCACCTCCTGCGCGACCTCGCTGAAGCCGAGCTGCCGTGAGTAGGTGATGTCGAGCAGACCGCGCGACCCGTCGCCGTTGGGGTCGGAGTCGCCGCCGTAGAAGACGCGGGTGCTGCGCTCGGCGTCGAGGATCTGTTCCGGCGTTCCCCAGCCCTGGCTGGGACGCTGCTGGAACAGGCCGAGCGAGTCGCGGTCGCCGTGGTCGAGGTTGCGCAGGCTGGACT
>JBASAE010000536.1:0-4663 GCA_049654285.1 Microbacterium sp. | reverse complement strand
CCTGTACTCAGGATGGTCCCTGATGAGCCGCGCCCCATCGGCCGTGGAGTCACCGCCGGTGCCCTGCTCGACGTGTCGGAGGACGTCAGTCGTGGGAGTGGCCGATGATCGCGGCGCTCAGCGCATCGACCGGTCCGCGAGCAGACCGAGGATTGGTGAGCAGGGCGAAGTCGATCTCGTCGAGTCGGGGGAGGCCGTAGCGGGGGCTGACCGTCGTCAGATCGGTGGGAATCGTGGCGCGGGGAAGCACCGCGAAGCCGATCCCCGCCCGGACGGCGGCGAGAGCGCCATTGACGTCTCGGACGTTGCAGGTGATGCGCCAGTTGCGTCCCGTCGAGTCGAGCGCGCGGATCGCGGCGTCGCGCGACGGGCTCGGCGACGGGTATGCGATCAGCGGAACCGGGGATCCCGGATCGAGTCGCGTGCTCTCGTGCGCGACCCAGACATGCCGGTCGCGGCGAACCAGGTGCCCGTGCGGCAGACCCGGCTCCTGCTTCACGTAGACCAGGTCGAACTGGCCGGCGCCGAGCCTGCGGGCCAGGGATCCGCTCTGGCCGACCGTCAGCACCAGGTCGATCTGCGGATTGAGGCGTCGGAACTCGCGCAGGATCGCGGGCAGCTCGGTCAGAGCCAGATCGTCTGCGGATCCGAATCGCAGCCGACCCCGCATGGCGGAGTTGTCGAAATAGGAGGCCGCCGCATCGTGCGCGCCGAGGATCACGCGGGCGAATCCGAGCATCGCTTCACCGTTGTCGGTCAGCTCGACCGATCGGGTGTCGCGCAGCGCGAGGGTTCGACCCGCCGCGCGTTCCAGGCGCTGGATCTGCTGGCTCACCGTCGACTGTGTCGATTGCAGTCGTTCTGCGGCTCGGGTGAAGCTGCGCGTCTCCGCGAGTGCGACGAAGGCGCGGAGCAGCTGCGGATCGAACATTGGTCATTTGGCTTTCGAATGAGTCATATGGCGATCATGACATCAGTGAATGGTTACGTCTACGCGACCCTAGCCTGGACGCATCATGCCCACCCTGCCCGGAACCGTGTTCCCCGAGACCGCACCGATTCCGCTGATCAAAGGGTCTCAGCGCGGCGGCATCCGCAAGACGCTGGCCGTTCGCGCTTTCCGATCCGTCTTCGTCGCGACGCTGAGCAGTTCGGCCGGGGCATGGTTCTCGCGCGTCGCGCTGGACTGGATGATCCTGGAGCTCACCGGGAGCGTCGCCGCCGTGGGGCTGGCCGTCACCTTCCAGTTCGCTCCGACGCTGGTGCTCGGACTGTGGGGCGGAGTGCTCACCGACTACTGGCCCCGACTGAGGGTGCTGCGCATCGCGAACGGGATCATTCTGCTCGCCGCGATCCTTCTCGCCACGCTGGCGCAGTTCGGCGTGCTCTCGTTGTGGGTCATCTACGCCGCGGCCGCGCTCACGGGACTGGGCTCTGCCGCCGAGGTGCCGGCAAGGTCTGCGCTGGTCGCCCAGGTGGTGCCGGCGGAGCGGCTGCAGACCGCCATCGGAATCAACGCCACCGCATTCCATGCGGCCGCGCTGGTGTGCGTGTCCGCGAGTGCGCTCGTCGTCGCGGTGTGGGGCGCGGCCTGGGCGCTGACGATCGCGGCCGTGCTCTCGCTGTGTGCTGCGATGGCACTGACCACCGTGCGATCCGCCGACATCCCGCCCACCAGACGGTCGAGCAGCGATCGCGGCGGCGCGTTGCTGGCGACGGCGGCGTACGTGTGGCGCAAGCCCGGCATCCGATGGCCGATGGTGCTGATCGCCTTCGTGTCGACCTTCGGCATGACGCACAACGTGTTGTACGTCGCGGCGGCCGGTTCGACCGGATTCGGGACAGGTCCTGAAGGCTACGGCCTGTACATGGCCGTGGGCGCGTTCGGCGCGATGGCCGGTGCGCTGCTGTCCACGCTCCGGCGCACGGTCACGATCGCCGGTGTGGTGACGGCGGCCATCCTGTTCGGGCTCGTCATGGCCGCGACGGCGCTGACTCACACGGTGCCGACCTTCATCTGTGCGGTTCTGGGGGCATCCGTGCTGCGCATCACGTTCGCGACCGGATCCGAAGCGCTGGTGCAGCTGTCGACGAACCCCGCCCTGCGCGGGCGGGTAGCGGCGCTGTACTTCGTGATCGTGGCTGCGGGGCAGACCGCGGGGGCGGTGCTGGTCGGCAGCGTCGCCCAGGTGTGGGGCCTGAACTCGGCGTTCGCCGTGGCGGGCGGGATGCCGCTGCTCGCCGCTTGCATCGTCATGATCCTGTCCGCACGGTCGTGGCACGTGCGTGTCATGATCGACATCCGAAGCTTTCGACGCCCCATTCGGCTCGAGCCCCGTAACCAGTCTGTCGTCAATGTCGCTGACGCACCACGATGAGGAGAGTTCCCGTGATCGTTGATGTCCATGCCCACCTGATGGATCACCGTGATGTCGACGAGGGCTTCCTCGAAGCCTCCGGGGGCGCGAAGTCGGGCGGTGTCGATCTCTTCTCCCGATGGGAGGCGTACCAGGAGGGTGCGCCGGACGACACGGTGGCGATCGTGTTCGGCGGCAAGGCGCATCTCTCCGGCATGTGGGTGGACGACGCGAAGATCGCCGAGCTCGCACGGGCGAACCCCGACACGGTCGTCGGCTTCCTCTCGGTGGATCCCACCCAGCCCGGGTGGGAGGAGCAGTTGCGTTTCAGCCATCAGGAGTTGGGGCTGCGGGGCATCAAGGTGATGCCGATGTACGCGGGGTTCGACCCTTCGGATCCTGCCTATGACGGCCTGTGGGCGTATGCCCAGGAGAATCGGCTTCCGATCGTGGCGCACACGGGCACGACGTTCATCCCGAAGGCGGACCTGCGGTGGGCGCGCCCGGGGCTGTTCGACGTGGTGGCGCGACGGTTCCCCGAGCTTCGCATCGTGCTGGCGCATCTCGGACACCCGTATGAGGGGGAGTGCTTGGCGACCATACGCAAGAACCCGCATGTCTATGCGGACATCTCTGCGCTCTACTACCGACCGTTCCAGTTCTGGCACGCGCTGATGCTCGCCCAGGACTACGGTGTCGGGCACAAGATCCTGTTCGGATCAGACTTCCCCTTCACGACCGTCAACGGCACGGTCGAGGGCCTGCGTTCGCTGGAGCAGGTGCAGATCTCGGGTCTGCCGGGGTTGCAGCCGGAGCTGATCGAGGGGATCATCGCCCGCGATTCCTTGGAGCTGTTGGGTCTGCGATGACGTCTCAGTTGAATTTCATTTATTGAAATTTGTTGCCGATAAACGGAATCTATCCCTAGTCTGGGCAGAGCGGAAGAGCGCGGAGACCAGGGGGACGACATGAGACGTGCACTCGTGACCGGCGGTGCCAGCGGACTGGGAGCAGCCACAGCAGGACGACTCCGCAGCGACGGACTGGAGGTGATCACCGTCGATCTCGCCGGTGATGCCGACGAGGTGGTCGATGTCACCGACGAGGTCGCGGTGCGTGAGCTGGCGAGTCGGGTGGGCGCCGTCGACGTCGTGGTGAACTCGGCGGGCATCGTCGGGCCGAACATGCCGCTGATCGAGACCGAGCTCGACGCGTGGCGACGCACCCTCGATGTGAACGTCATCGGGACGGTCGCGATGATGAAGGCATTCGTGCCGCAGATGGTCGAGCGCGGCTGGGGTCGGGTGGTCAACTTCGCCAGCATGGCCGGGAAGGACGGCAACCCGAATCTTGCCGCCTACTCGGCCTCGAAAGCCGCGGTGATCGCGCTCACCAAATCCGCGGGCAAGGAACTGGCGACGACGGGTGTGATCGTCAACGCCATCGCTCCGGCCGTGATCGCGACGCCGATGAACGACAACACCGCGCCGGAGGTTCTGGCGCACATCACGTCGTTGATCCCCATGAAGCGGGTGGGGCGCCCCGACGAGGTCGCCGAGCTGGTGGCCTGGCTCGCGTCCGATCGGATCAGCTTCTCCACGGGTGCTGTCTACGACATCAGTGGTGGCCGCGCCACGTATTGAGAGGTGCGGCCGCCGAGGACCGCTCAGGGGTGGGCCGACATGCCCTCGGCGATCATCGACTCCACGAGCGGCGCCGCATCGATCAGGGTGCTCAGGGGGGTGCGAAAGGCGAGGGCGCTGATGCTGATCGCACCGATCGGGGGTGATCCGGGATCCGGACGTACCGGCAGCGCGATGCAGTTCACGCCCGGTTCGTTCTCCTGGTCGTCGATGGCGAAACCCCGCTCGCGCGCCGTGACGAGCGCCTTCCACAGTGTCCGGTGGTCGGTGATCGTGCGCGGCGTCTTCGCTTCGAGCGGTCCGTCACCGATGATGCGGCGCAGGTCGCGTTCGGACGAGACCGTGTGACTGAGCAGCACCTTGCCGACGGCGGTGCGATACGCGGGGTTTCGCCCGCCGATCTCCGACGTCAGGCGTACAGCGCCATGATCGGGATCTGTCTTGGCGCGGTACACGACCTCCGCCCCATCGAGCACCGCGAAGTGGGTGGTCTCGGCGAAGTGGCGCGACAGTGCTTCGAGCACGGGCGTGATGCGGATGGTGTCCGGACGCGCGGCATGGTTGCGGAACGCGATCCGCAGGAACTCGTCGCCGAGCACGTAGCTGCCCCTGCCTCGCTGCGCGGCGAGTCCTGCGCGGCGGAGCGAAGCCAGAGCCCGGTGC
>JBASAE010000535.1:0-14684 GCA_049654285.1 Microbacterium sp. | reverse complement strand
GAGGAGGCGCTGCGCGAGCAGGCGGAGCGTTTCGACCGCGTCTCCGGCCACGCGATCCGCGTGCCCGCCGAGCACCTCGCCGAAGCGGCGGCGTCCGTCGACCCCGCGGTGCGCGCCGCGCTCGAGGAGGCGATCGTGCGCGTGCGCAAGGGATCCGCGGCTCAGGTGCCGCCTCCGCGCACCACGGAGATCGGTCCCGGTGCGCGCATCACCCAGCGCTGGCAGCCGGTCGGCCGGGTGGGCGTCTACATCCCGGGAGGCAAAGCACCTCTGGCGTCCAGCGTCGTGATGAACGTCGTCCCGGCCCAGATCGCCGGCGTCGCCCGGATCGCCCTGGCGTCGCCGCCCCAGGCGGATCAGGACGGCCGCATCCACCCGACGATCCTCGCCGCCGCCGCTCTGCTCGGAATCGACGAGGTGTACGCGATCGGCGGTGCCGGGGCGATCGCCGCGTTCGCGCACGGGGTCCCCGGACTCGGACTCGACCCGGTCGACGTCGTCTCCGGACCGGGCAACAACTACGTCGCCTCGGCGAAGCGCGTCGTCGCCGGGGTGGTCGGCACGGACTCCGAGGCCGGGGCGACCGAGATCCTCGTCGTCGCCGACGGATCGGCCGACCCGCGGCTCATCGCCGCCGACCTGATCAGCCAGGCCGAGCACGACGAGCAGGCGTCCGCGGTGCTGGTCACCGATGACGAGGGGCTGGCCGAGCGCGTCGCCACGGAGGTCGGCGTGCTGGCTGCGCGCACCAGGCACAGCGAGCGCGTCGCCGCGGCGCTCGGAGGCCCGCAGTCGGCGATCGTGCTCGTCGACGACCGGGCCATGGCGGTGGCGTTCAGCAACGCCTACGCTCCCGAGCACCTCGAACTGCATCTGGTCGATGCCGAGAGCGCCGCGGCGGTCTTCACAAGCGCCGGCGCGGTGTTCGTCGGAGACCAGACGCCGGTGAGCCTGGGCGACTATCTCGCCGGCAGCAACCACGTGCTGCCGACCGGAGGACAGGCGCGCTACGCCGCGGGCCTCGGCGCATACACGTTCCTGCGTCCACAGCAGGTGATCGGCTATGACCACGCCGCCCTCGCGCGGGCGCGCGAGGCGGCTGTGGCGCTCGCGAACGCCGAGATCCTTCCCGCACACGGCGAGGCGATCGAGGCGCGCTTCGACGACCGGGTCTGATCCGACGACTACTCTGGAGGATCATGCACTGCCCGTTCTGCCGCCATCCGGACTCCCGTGTGATCGACTCGCGCACCAGCGACGACGGTCTCTCCATCCGTCGCCGCCGGCAGTGCCCGGAGTGCGGTGGGCGGTTCACCACCACCGAGACGGCCAGCCTCGCCGTGATCAAGCGCTCCGGAGTGATCGAGCCGTTCAGTCGGGAGAAGGTGATCGCAGGCGTACGGAAGGCCTGCCAGGGCAGACCCGTGACGGAGGGCGATCTCGCCGTCCTCGCTCAGCGCGTCGAGGAGTCCGTGCGGCAGACCGGGGTCTCGCAGCTGGACGCCAACGAGATCGGACTGGCGATCCTCGGGCCGCTGCGCGAGCTCGACGAGGTCGCGTTCCTGCGCTTCGCGAGCGTGTACCAGGCGTTCGACTCGCTGGAGGACTTCGAGTCCGCGATCGGCGAGCTGCGTGCGGATCGCGCGAAGGCGGATGCGGAAGGCCGGTAACCTGACAGGGATGTATCCGCTGCTCTTCCGCCTCGTCCTGTCGCGCCTCGACCCGGAGTCCGCGCACCACGCCGGCATGTTCGTCATCCGTGTCGCGGGGCTTCCGCCGTTCTCGTGGATCGCCCGCGGCGTGACCGCGCCCCGTCCCGAGCAGCGCGTGCAGGCGCTCGGCCTCTCGTTCCCCTCGCCGTTCGGCGTCGCCGCGGGGTTCGACAAGAACGCGGTGGGCGTCCGCGGCCTCGCCGCGCTCGGCTTCGGTCACATCGAGGTCGGCACGATCACGGCGCTCCCGCAGGACGGCAACCCGAAGCCGCGGCTGTTCCGGTTGATCCCCGACCGTGCGGTGATCAACCGGATGGGGTTCAACAACGCCGGGGCCGATGCCGCGGCGAGACGCCTGCGCGCGCTGCGCCGCCGTAGGCCGTCGGCCGTGATCGGCGTGAACATCGGCAAGAGCCGGGTGGTCGAGGTCGAGGAGGCGACGGCCGACTACATCGCCTCGGCGACGCGCCTCGCCCCATGGGCCGACTACCTCGCTGTGAACGTCTCCTCGCCCAACACTCCCGGACTGCGCGGGCTGCAGGCGGTCGAGACCCTCGCGCCTCTGCTGCGCGCGGTCAAGGCGGCGGCCGGCGACACGCCGCTGCTGGTCAAGATCGCCCCCGACCTCCGTGACGATGAGATCGCCGGGATCGCCCGGCTCGCGGTCGCCGAGGGACTGGCCGGCATCATCGCGCACAACACCACGATCGCACGCGAGGGACTGGTGACCGAGCGGGCGAAGGTCGAGGCGGCGGGCGCCGGTGGGCTCTCCGGGGCGCCGCTGAAACAGCGCTCGCTCGAGGTGCTCTCCGTCGTGCGCGCCGCAGTCCCCGCCGACTTCTGCGTGATCGCCGTCGGGGGAGTGGAGACCGCGGAGGACGTGCAGCAGCGGCTGGACGCCGGCGCGACGCTCGTGCAGGGCTACACCGCGTTCCTCTATCGCGGCCCGTTCTGGGCGCGGCAGATCAACCGCGGTCTGCGCCTCCGGGGGTGAGCCTCGCGACGGGCCGGATGAGGGCGCGCGTCAGGCGGGGTGCTCACCGCGCTTGACCTGCGGCTTGGGCAGCCGCATGAAGCGCATCTGCAGCGCGCGCATCGCCGCGTACCAGCCGAGGCCCTTCTCGCGCCGGTCGCCGAACTTCGCCGCCGCCTTGCGCTTGACACGCCAGCCCAGGACGACCATGTCGAGGATCGCGACGAACATGAAGATCCAGAGCCCGACCATCGAGTAGACCTGCACCTGCGGGATCTGCACGAGCGCGAGCACGATGACCACGAGCATCATCGCCATGACCCACTCGCTCAAGTGCCAGCCGGCGTCGACATAGTCGCGCACCCAGCGGCGCTGCGGCCCCTTGTCGCGCGCGGGCAGGTACTTGTCCTCACCGCGCTCCATGCCGATCCTGGCACGGTCGCGCCGCGCCTGGAGCTCCGCCTTGGCGGCGGCGCGAGCCTCTTTGGTGTCCGCGACGAGCGGGCGACGCCGGGCGGCCTCCTGGTCGGCGCGCTTCGGCGTCGGGCGGCCCTTGCCGGTGGCCGGCGTCTCGGGTGCGTCGTCGTTGGTCGAAGGGGTGGAAGCAGGCACAGCAGTCCTCGGCTCGCGGAACGGGAACGTTCTTTAACGGGTGGGCTCCTTAAGATTACTCGCATGACCACGAACGAGTCCCCGGCGGCATCCGACATCGAGACCTCCGTCCTCGAGACGGTGTCCGCGGGCATCCCCTCAGCCCTCTCCGACCTCGGCCGGCTGGTGCGCATCCCCGGCATCGCATGGCCGGCATTCGACCAGACCCAGCTCGAACGCAGCGCAGAGGCGGTCGCCGAGCTCGCGCGCGGCACGGGGGTGTTCGACGACGTCCGCGTCCTGCGCGCGGCGATCCCCGGGACCGACGAGCTCGGGCAGCCCGCCGTGCTGGCGACCCGTGCCGCGCGCAACGGCCGGCCGACGATCCTGCTCTACGCCCACCACGACGTGCAGCCCCCGGGGGACGAGGCGCTCTGGGAGACCCCGCCGTTCGAGCCGACCGTGCGCGACGGGCGTCTCTACGGACGGGGGGCGGCGGATGACAAGGCGGGCGTCATGTCGCACATCGCGGCGCTGCGTGCCGTCGGCGAGGTGCTCGGCGACGACCTCGACCTCGGGATATCCCTGTTCGTCGAGGGCGAGGAGGAGTACGGGTCGCGCTCCTTCGCCCCGTTCCTTTCGGACAACGCGGACGCGCTGCGCGCCGACGCCATCGTGGTCGCCGACTCGGGCAACTGGGACCAGCGCACCCCGGGCCTGACGGTGTCGCTGCGCGGCAACGCCCGCTTCACGCTGAAGGTGCGCACGCTCGATCACGCCTCCCACTCCGGGATGTTCGGCGGCGCGGTGCCCGATGCGATGATGGCGACCGTGACCCTGTTGGCCACGCTGTGGGACGCGGACGGAGCGGTCGCCGTCGAGGGCCTGGCGGCGCGTGACGCGCCGACGCCGGAGTACTCGGAGGCGACCCTGCGCGACGAAGCCGGCCTGCTGCCGGGCTCGACGCCGATCGGACGGGACACGATCCTGAGCCGCATCTGGAACAAGCCGTCCGTGACGATCATCGGCATCGACGCGACCGGCGTGGCGGCGGCATCGAACACCCTGCTCCCGGAGGTCACCGTCGTGATCAGCGCGCGGGTGGCGCCCGGCCAGCGGGCAGAGGAGGCCTACCGTGCTCTCGAGGCGCATCTTCGCGCTCACGCCCCGTTCGGCGCCGAGCTGACCTTCAGCGACGTCGACCTGGGCGACGGATTCCTCGTCGACGCCGACGGGTGGGCCGTGGCGGCCGCGCGGGAGGCGATGGCGGACGGGTACGGGGTCCCCCCTGTCGACCTGGGCGTCGGCGGCTCGATCCCGTTCATCGCCGATCTGGTCCGTGAGTTCCCGGGTGCACAGATCCTGGTGACCGGTGTGGAGGATCCGTTCTCTCGGGCGCACAGCCCCAACGAGTCGCTGCACCTGGACACCTTCCGCAACGCCGCGCGGACGGAGGCGCTGCTGCTCGCCCGGATGAACGCGACGGCCCGCCCCTGAGACGGCCGCGCACGGGCGCACGGCGGTAGACTTCGGGTACGGCGTGCGCCCACGCCGTCCACAGTTCAAGGAGCGACATGAGCGACATCACGATGACCGAGACGAGCACCCGTGCGCACGGAGTCGCGCTGACCGACGCCGCGGCCCTCAAGGTGAAGAGCCTGCTCGAGCAGGAGGGGCGCGACGACCTGCGCCTCCGCGTCGCCGTCCAGCCGGGCGGATGCTCGGGGCTGATCTACCAGCTCTACTTCGACGAGCGCTTCCTCGAGGGCGACGAGACGGTCGACTTCGACGGCGTGGAGGTCATCGTCGACAACATGAGCGTCCCCTACCTCGACGGCGCCTCGATCGACTTCAAGGACACCATCTCGGAACAGGGCTTCACGATCGACAACCCCAACGCAGCCGGCTCCTGCGCCTGCGGCGACAGCTTCCACTGAGACTCCGCCAACCTGCGTGGTTGGCCTGAATCAGGTGTGAGGTTGCCCTAGACTGGGGGTAGCCCTGTCCGCGATCTGAAAGGTGCACCGTGCCTTCGAAACGCCGCCTTCGTTGGGCCGCTCTCCCCCTGGGAGTGGCGGCTGCCGTGGCTCTCGCCGGTTGCTCGCAAGCCGAGCTCCACGGCTTCCTCCCCGGCTTCGAGGAGGGCGCCACCCCCGCGACGGACCAGACCGAGACGATCGGCTCGCTGTGGGTCGCGTCCTGGATCGTGCTGCTGGCGGTGGGCGTGATCACCTGGGGTCTGATGGGCTGGGCGCTGACTGTCTACCGTCGTCGCAAGGGCCAGACCGGGCTGCCCGTCCAGCTGCGCTACAACATGCCGATCGAGATCCTCTACACGGTGATCCCGCTGCTGTTCGTCATGGGCATGTTCTTCTTCACGGCGCGCGACCAGGCCGAGATCGAGGCGAAGTGGGACAACCCCGACGTCGAGGTCACCGCGATCGCGAAGCAGTGGTCCTGGGACTTCCAGTACGACGGCGCACAACAGGACAACTCCGACGCCGTCTGGACCATGGGCGTCCAGGCGCAGGCCGATGAGAACGGCGACATCGACAGGGCGAAGCTCCCGACGCTGGTGCTCCCGGTCGACCAGAAGGTCACCATCGACCTGCAGTCCCGCGACGTGGCGCACTCGTTCTGGATCATCGACTTCCTGTACAAGAAGGACATGTACATCGGGAAGGACAACAGCTGGTCGTTCACCCCGACGCGGATCGGCGACTACGACGGCAAGTGCGCCGAGCTGTGCGGCGAGTACCACTCGATGATGCTGTTCAACGTCAAGGTGGTCTCGCAGGCCGATTACGACGCCTACCTGCAGTCGCTGCGCGACGAGGGGAACACCGGCGACATCAATGACGCCTACGACCGTCTTGCCAACCTTCCGGGCACCGGCGCAAGCGCGAAGGGCGAGGAGTAAGCCATGACGACCACACTGGAACCCCGTAGCGATGAGGCGCGCCACTCCCGGCCGACCACCATCCCGCCGCGCCAGGCCGCGCTCCTGACCTCGACTCGCGTCGAGCAGAAGGGCAACATCATCGTCAAGTGGATCACCTCCACCGACCACAAGACGATCGGCTACATGTACCTGATCGCCTCGGTGCTGTTCTTCCTTCTCGGCGGTGTCATGGCGCTCGTGATCCGCGCCGAGCTGTTCGCGCCGGGGATGCAGATCATCCCGACCAAGGAGCAGTACAACCAGCTGTTCACGATGCATGGCACGATCATGCTGCTGATGTTCGCGACGCCGCTGTTCGCGGGGTTCGCGAACGCGATCCTGCCGCTGCAGATCGGTGCTCCCGATGTGGCCTTCCCCCGGCTGAACGCCTTCGCGTTCTGGCTCTTCCTGTTCGGCTCGGTCATCGCGACCGCCGGCTTCCTCACCCCACAGGGTGCGGCGTCGTTCGGCTGGTTCGCCTATCAGCCGCTCGCCAACGCCTCGTTCTCGCCCGGCGCCGGAGGGAACCTGTGGATGCTGGGGCTCGGCATGTCCGGTTTCGGCACGATCCTGGGCGCGGTGAACTTCATCACGACGATCATCACGATGCGCGCTCCCGGTATGACGATGTGGCGCATGCCGATCTTCTCGTGGAACACGCTGATCACCAGCCTGCTGATCCTGATGGCGTTCCCGGTGCTGGCCGCGGCCATCCTCGCCGCAGCGACCGACCGCGTCCTGGGCGCGCACATCTACGACCCGGCCAACGGCGGCGTGCTCCTGTGGCAGCACCTGTTCTGGTTCTTCGGTCACCCTGAGGTGTACATCATCGCGTTGCCGTTCTTCGGAATCGTGTCGGAGATCTTCCCGGTGTTCAGCCGCAAGCCGATCTTCGGATACAAGACCCTGGTGTACGCGACCATCTCGATCGCCGCCCTGTCCGTGGCCGTGTGGGCCCACCACATGTACGTCACGGGTGGCGTGCTGCTGCCGTTCTTCGCGATGATGACCATGCTCATCGCGGTGCCGACGGGTGTGAAGATCTTCAACTGGATCGGCACGATGTGGCGCGGCTCGCTCACCTTCGAGACGCCCATGGTCTTCTCGCTCGGATTCCTGGTGTCGTTCGTGTTCGGTGGTCTCACCGGCGTCATCCTGGCGTCGCCGCCGCTGGACTTCCACCTCAGTGACTCGTACTTCGTCGTGGCGCACTTCCATTACGTGGTGTTCGGCACCGTGGTGTTCGCGATGTTCGCGGGCTTCTACTTCTGGTGGCCGAAGTGGACGGGCCGGATGCTCAACGAGCGGCTGGGCTACATCCACTTCTGGATGCTGTTCATCGGCTTCCACATGACCTTCCTCGTGCAGCACTGGCTGGGTGTGGACGGCATGCCTCGTCGTTACGCCGACTACTCGGCGTATGACAACTGGGAGTGGCAGAACCAGGTCTCCACGATCGGTGCGATCATCCTGGGCGCCTCGATGCTGCCGTTCTTCCTGAACGTGTGGATCACCTCTCGCAGGGCCCCCAAGGTGACCGTGAACGACCCGTGGGGTTACGGCGCGTCGCTCGAGTGGGCGACCAGCTGCCCGCCGCCCCGGCACAACTTCACGTCGATCCCGCGGATTCGCAGTGAGCGTCCCGCATTCGACCTGAACCATCCCGAGGCTGCGGAGCACCCGGTCGCAGCAGGAGAGGCCAAGTAAGACATGCGCTCCAATATCGTCCTCTGGTGGATCATCACCGTCTTCTTCTTCGTGACATCGGCCATCTACACGGTCTGGAACATCATCGAGCACAGCGGTAGGCCGCTGTACTCGGCGATCGAGTGGGTCGGGACGATCGCCCTGCTGTTCGTCGGCTTCATGGGTGCGATGGTCGCGGTGTACCTGCAGCGGGTGTACAAAGCGCAGCGCGGCGAGCTGCCCGAGGACATCCTGACCGCCGACATCGACGACGGCGACCCCGAGCTGGGGGAGTTCAGCCCCTGGTCCTGGTGGCCGATCGTCCTCGCCGGTGCGGCGTCCATCTTCATGATCGGACTCGCCGTCGGACACTTCCTGCTGCCGATCGGACTCGCGGTCTTCGTGGTCGCGATCGTGGGCTGGGTCTACGAGTACTATCGCGGACACTTCGCCCGCTGATCCAACCGATGAGGAAAGCCCCCGGCTGACGCCGGGGGCTTTCCTCATCTCCGCTCAGGCGTGTGTCCGGATGCGAGGGACGCCTGTGCGGGGATCGACCGGACGACGGTGCACGCCATCCGCGTCCTCGATCGGGTAGCCCTCGCCGGCCCAGTAGTCGAAGCCGCCGATCATCTCGCGCACCTCGTAGCCGAGTCTCGCGAACTCAAGCGCGCCCTTCGCGCCGGCGTTGCATCCGGGGCTCCAGCAGTACACGACGACCGGCGTGTCCTTCGGGATCTCCTTTGGCGCCCGATCGGCGATCTCGCTGTAGTGCATGTGCACGGCTCCTGCGACCCGTCCCTGCGCCCAGGCCTCGTCCGATCGGACATCGACCACCACGAGCGTCTCACCGACCTTCTGAGCGGTGTACACGTCCGAAGGATCGGTCTCGAAGGCGAGCTTGGCGGCGAAGTAGTCAGCACGTTCCATACCGTTCACAGTACTCTTCCCCGTGTCCGACCCATCCGCTCCCGTGGTCCGGGCCCGTCCGACGAACGACCTTGTCCGAGGACAGCAGAAGGCCTCCCGCGCATGCGCGGGAGGCCTTCTGCTGCGGGGGAGAGGCTTACTGCTCGCCGTCCTCCGCCTTCTTGCGAGACTTCTTCTTGACCGGTTCCGTGGCGATCACCGAGCTCGGCGTGTTGGTGGTCTCGCCCACGTGCGTCTCCTCAGGGACCTCGACGCCACCGGGAACGCCTGCGCGCTCTGCGGCACCGGCGATCTCCGCGGCCTCGACGGTGTCCATCTCGGCCAGGGCGTGATGCTGGTGCGCGTCGGCGGCATCGATCTCGGCCTGGGTGAGCGGCTGCAGACGGTCCTCGTAGAACCAGCGGGACAGGGCCGAACGCAGGTTCTGGTGCCACGGGATGCGGCCCTTCGCGTTCGGGCGCACCACGAGCGGCTCGTAGGTCGAGTAGTCGATGAGCTTCCAGCGGTCGTACACGTCGACCGGCTGGTGCACTTCGATGAACTCGCCGCCCGGCAGCCGGACGATGCGCCCGGACTCGTAGCCGTGCAGCACGATCTCGCGGTCCTTCTTCTGCAAGGCGATGCAGATCCGCTTCGTGACGAAGTACGCCAGGATCGGGAAGATGATCAGCCCGAACTGCAGCGTGTGGATCACGCCCTCCATCGTGAGCATGAAGTGCGTCGCAATGAGGTCGGACGACGCTGCGGCCCACAGCACGGCGTAGAACACCATGCCGGCCACGCCGATCGCGGTACGGGTGGCGGAGTTGCGCGGGCGCTCCGCGAGGTGGTGCTCGCGCTTGTCACCGGTGAGCCACGCCTCCAGGAACGGATACAGCGCGACGGCGACGATGAACAGTCCGAGCACGAGGACCGGGATGATGATGCCGAACGACCAGGTGCGGTCCAGGAACACCACGTCGAGATGCGGTGGTGCCAGACGCAATGCACCATCGGCGAAGCCGATATACCAGTCCGGCTGGGTTCCCGCCGACACCGGCGAGGGATCATAGGGCCCATAGTTCCAGATCGGGTTGATCTGGAAGAGCGAGGCGATCAGCACGATCACGCCGAACGTGATGAACAGGAAGCCGCCCATCTTCGACATGTACACCGGCATCATCGGGTAGCCGACGACGTTGTTGTTCGTGCGGCCGGGGCCGGCGAACTGGGTGTGCTTGTTGATGACCATCAGCATGAGGTGCAGGCCGACGAAGGCGATCACGAGCAACGGCAGCAGCAGGATGTGCAGCGTGTACAGACGACCGACGATCTGGTCCCCGGGGAACTCCCCGCCGAACAGCAGGAACGAGGTCCAGGTGCCGATCAGGGGGAGGCCCTTGATCATGCCGTCGATGATGCGCAGGCCGTTTCCGGAGAGCAGGTCGTCGGGGAGCGAGTAGCCGGTGAAGCCCTCGGCCATCGCGAGGATGAACAGCACGAAGCCGATCACCCAGTTCAGCTCGCGGGGCTTGCGGAACGCACCGGTGAAGAACACGCGCAGCATGTGCACGCCGATGCCCGCGACGAACACCAGGGCCGCCCAGTGGTGGATCTGGCGAACCAGCAGGCCACCGCGCAGGTCGAACGAGATGCGCAGCGTCGACTCGAGGGCCGCGGACATCTCGACGCCGCGCATCGGGGGATACGCGCCGTCGTAGTGCGTGGGGACCATCGAGGCCTGGAAGAAGAACGTCAGGAACGTGCCCGAGAGGAACACGACCACGAAGCTCCACAGCGCGATCTCGCCGAGCATGAACGACCAGTGATCCGGGAAGATCTTCCGACCCAGCTCCTTCACGAAGCCGGACAGGCTGGTGCGCTCGTCGATGTAGTTCGCGGTGGCGCCGATGAAACGGCCGCCCAGAGGCTTGTCGTTCTCGCTCTGGGGCTTATCGGTGACGGTTGCGGTGCTCAATGACGCTCCCAGAAGCTCGGGCCGACGGGCTCTTTGAAGTCGCTCTGCGCGACGAGGTAGCCCTCGTCGTCGACGGCGATGGGCAGCTGCGGCAGCGGCCGTGCGGCCGGGCCGAAGATGACCTTGGCGTGCTCGGTCACGTCGAACTGTGACTGGTGGCACGGGCACAGCAGGTGGTGGGTCTGCTGCTCGTACAGGGCGACCGGGCAGCCGACGTGCGTGCAGACCTTGGAATAGGCGACGATGCCGTTGTACGACCAGGTCTTACGGTCTTCCTCCTCGATGAGCTGCTCGGGACGCAGGCGCATGACGAGCACGATCGCCTTGGCCTTCTCCTCCAGCAGCCCGCCGGCGTGGCCCAGCTCGGTCAAGCCCTCCGGGATGACGTGCACGGCGGAGCCGAGGTCGATGTCCGCGGCGCGGATCGGGGTTCCGTCGGGGTCGCGCACCAGGCGGACGCCCTTGTCCCACATCGTCTGCTTGAGCAGCGCGACCGGGTCGCCCGCCTCCGGGTCATCCGGGGTGGAGTGCGGGGCGAGGCCGCGGAACAGCGTGATGCCCGGGACCACCGAGGCGATGACGGCGGCGATCAGCGAGTTGCGGATCATCTTGCGGCGTCCGAAGCCGGACTCCTCGTTGGCTTCGGCGAAGGCCTGGACGGACGCCTCGCGGGTGGAGTCACGACCGCGCGTGGGGTGGCGGTGCTCGACGTGCTCCTTGTCGCTCATCAGCGCCTTCGACCAGTGGATCGCGCCGATGCCGATCGCCAGCAGCGCGAGCGCGATGCCGAGGCCGATGAACAGGTTGTTGTGGCGCACGTCGATCAGCGCGCCGCTCTCGATCGGGAACAGCATGTAGGCGGCGACCGCCCACACGCTCCCCGCGAGCGAGAGGTAGAAGAGGGTGTAGACCGTGCGCTCCGCGGCCTTCTCGGCCTTCGGGTCCTTGTCGGTCATCCGCTCGCGGTGCGGCGGAAGGCCGGGGTTCTGCACGGGATCGCTGACTGCGACGCCCAGCCCCGGCGAGGGCTGGTAGGCCCTGTCGAGAGCCTGCGTGTCGTCGTCGTGTGCCATGGTGCTCCTCGTACGTTCCTCTTCGATGAAATGCGTCAGTTGGACTTCGCCGTGATCCACACGGTGAGGGCGACGAGCGCGCCGATGCCGAAGATCCAGATGAACAGACCCTCGGACACGGGGCCGAGGGAGCCGAGCGTCATGCCGCCGACCTGGACCTCGTTCTGCTGGAACAGCAGTGCCGAGATGATGTCGCGCTTGTCGGTCTCGTCCAGGTACATGTCACCGAACACGGGCATGTTCTGCGGGCCGGTGACCATGGCCGCGTACATGTGCAACGCGCTCGTCGACGTCAGTGCAGGGGCGTACTTGCCCTGTGTCAGGGCGCCTCCGGCAGCAGCGACGTTGTGGCACATCGCGCAGTTGACTCGGAACAGCTCCGCGCCGCGCGCGACGTCACCCTCACCGTCGAGCACCTTCGAGGAGGCCTCGGGGATGGTCGGGCCGGGGGCGACGGACTGGACGAACTTCGCCATCGCGTCGATCTGGTTCTGGGCGAACTGCGGCTTCTTCTGCGGAGCCTGCGGACCCTGCATCTGCAGCGGCATGCGGCCGGTCGCCAGCTGGAACTCGGTGGCGAGCTCGCCGACGCCGATCAGGCTGGGACCGTTCTCGGTGCCCTCCAGGTTCATGCCGTGACAGGTCGCGCAGTTGGCCTGGAACAGCTTCTGCCCGTCTTCGACGGTGAGCTCCGTCGACGCGTGCGACTGGGTGTCGGTCGCGGCCATCGCCGCGGATGCGCCGGCGTATACGCCGCCGGTGATCAGCAGGCCGGCGCCGATCAGTGCGATCGCGGCGAAGGGACTGCGCCGTCCGCGGGAGCGCTGCTTCTTCTCTCGTGCCATGTCGGGGACTCGCTCCGCTCTTATTTCAGGAAGTAGATGACGATGAACAGCACGATCCAGACGACGTCGACGAAGTGCCAGTAGTAGGACACCACGATCGACGACGTCGCCTCCTTGTGCCCGAAGTTCTTGACCGCGTAGGCACGGCCGATCACGAGCAGGAAGGCGATCAGACCGCCGGTGACGTGCAGGGCGTGGAAGCCGGTGGTGAGGTAGAACGCCGAGCCGTAGGAGTCGGCCGTGATGGGCATGCCCTCCATCGTCAGCTGCGCGTACTCCCAGACCTGACCGGACACGAAGATCGCGCCGAGGGCGAAGGTCAGCCAGAACCACTCGACCATGCCCCAGCCGAACAGGCGGCGACGGCCTGCGGCGTTGAGCTGGCCGCGTCCGAGCCGGTAGGGCTGCAGGTCCTCGGCCGCGAACACGCCCATCTGGCAGGTGAACGACGACGCCACCAGGATCAGGGTGTTGACGAACGCGTAGGGGACGTTGAGCATCTCTGTGCGCGATGCCCAGAGCTCGGGTGAGGTACTGCGCAGGGTGAAGTAGATCGCGAACAGGCCCGCGAAGAACATCACCTCGCTGCCGAGCCACACGATGGTGCCGACAGCGACCGGATTTGGCCGCTTGATGGTTCTTGCCGCCGGGGCATACGTCGCTGAGGTGGTCACGGTTCCATTATGGCCGATCCGCGACGCCGATTCTTGCACCAGGCTCGGTC
This sequence comes from Microbacterium sp., assembly GCA_049654285.1. Classification (GTDB taxonomy): domain Bacteria; phylum Actinomycetota; class Actinomycetes; order Actinomycetales; family Microbacteriaceae; genus Microbacterium. The sequence continues at coordinate 1,252 of JBASAE010000535.1, read as the reverse complement.
GTTTCTCCCGAAGATGACTTAGGGGAACCTAAGAACATGCTGCGAATCTGCACCGAATAGGATCGGAGCCATGGCTGACATCCTCACCTGGCCCGATCTGCTCACTGCCCTGCTGGACCGTCGGGACCTGAGCGTGTGGGAGTCGACCTGGGCGATGCGCCAGGTGATGCAGGGGAAGGTCTCGGAGGCGCAGCTGGCCGGATTCCTGATCGCCCTCCGCGCGAAGGGCGAGACGATCGACGAGGTGGTCGGCTTCCGCGACGCGATCCTCGAGGCGGCGGTGCCGCTGCCGGTTTCCTCCGACGTGCTCGATATCGTGGGCACCGGCGGTGACCGCGTGGGCACGGTGAACGTGTCGACGACGGCGGCGATCGTCATCGGCGCGACCGGAGTGCCGGTGGTCAAGCACGGCAATCGGGCGGCCAGCTCCTCCTCGGGCTCCTCCGACGTGCTCGCCGCCCTCGGCCTCGACCTGTCGCTCGACCCCGCGCACGTCGCCGCCGTGCTCGAGCGCACCGGCATCACGTTCGCCTGGGCTGCGGCGTTCCACCCGGGGTTCAAGCACGCCGGGGCCACCCGCGCCCAACTGGGCGTCCCCACCGTCTTCAACATGCTCGGCCCGCTGTGCAACCCGGCGCGAGCCCAGGCCAACGCGGTGGGCGTCGCGCACGTCGACCGCGTCCCCCTGATCACGGGCGTGTTCCGTACCCGCGGCGCGACCGCGCTGGTGTTCCGCGGCGACGACGGGCTCGACGAGCTCACCACGACGGGGCACAGCCGCATCTGGGAGGTCGCACGCGGCGACATCCACGAGCACGACCTCGACCCGCGCGATCTCGGGATCCCGCTCGCTGAGCTCGCCGATCTGATCGGCGGCTCTCCGGAGCACAACGCCGACGTGCTGCGTCGTACGCTCGCCGGGGAACCGGGGGCGGTGCGGGACATCGTGCTGCTCAACGCGGCGGCGGGGATCGTCGCCTTCGAGCTCTCGCGCGACGCGGCGCAGGTGCAGATCCCCATCGTGGAGCGCCTGCGCGACGCGCACGGCCGCGCCGCGGCGGCGGTCGACGACGGCCGTGCGATCGCGAAGCTCGACGAGTGGGTGCGGGCGACGCGCGAGCTCGCCGCCTGAACGGGGCGCCACCATGGACTCCGCCGTCGACGCCCTGCTCGAGATCGCGGGTCTGCTGGAGCGCGAGCGCGCCCCCCGCTATCGCGCCAAGGCCTTCCGGCAGGCTGCGGCGGTGCTGCG
>JBASAE010000534.1:0-1912 GCA_049654285.1 Microbacterium sp. | reverse complement strand
GCGTTGTACGCCTTGCAGAACTCCATGATGTTGACGCCGTGCTGACCGAGCGCGGGGCCGATCGGCGGGGCCGGGTTGGCGGCGCCGGCGTTGATCTGGAGCTTGATCAGGCCGGTCACCTTCTTCTTCGGTGCCATTCTTGTTCCTTTCAGCGAGCGGATGCCCCAGGGGCAGCCGTTCTCCCGCCGATCCGGCATCTCCGGATCGCGGTGTCGTCCGCGCGCACCACGAGGCAGCGCACAAACCACACAAGTCTACCGGATCCGCGCGGCGGTCGCGTCCACCGCTCCTTCCCCCTGAGCAGGACGGATGCACGACCGGGGAACACCTGCACGACCGGATTCCGGTTTCGACCGTGCATCCGTGCCCGGGCCGTGCATCCGTCCCCACCTCGCCGGGCCCTCGCCGCGCACGCGCCGCCTCCACGAACGAGAACGGCCGCCCCGAGCGGGACGGCCGTTCTCGATGACAGGGCGATGTCAGAGCATCTTGGTGACCTGGTCGAACGAGAGCTCGACCGGGGTCTCGCGCTCGAAGAGGGACACGAGCACGGTGAGCTTGCCGCTCTCGGGCTTGATCTCGCTGATCGAACCGGGAAGGCCGGCGAACGAGCCCTCCTTGATCGTGATGGTCTCGCCGACCTCGAAGTCGACCTCGGCCATGACCGGGCGTGCGACGGCGGTGCCGCCCTTCGCCGCGATCGACTTGGCGGTGGGGACGTCCTTGACCTCGACGAGCGACTTCAGCATGGTGAAGGCCTCTTCGAAGCGCAACGGGGTCGGGTTGTGGGCGTTGCCCACGAAGCCGGTGACACCGGGCGTGTGACGCACGACGGACCAGGTGTCCTCGTTGAGCTCCATGCGCACCAGCACGTAGCCGGGGATGCGCACGCGGGTGACCATCTTGCGCTGGCCGTTCTTGATCTCGACGACGTCCTCCATCGGGACCTCGACCTGATAGATGTCGTCCTCGACCTCGAGCGCGAGCTTGCGCTGCTCGATGTTGGCCTTCACCTTCCGCTCGAAGCCGGCGTAGGAGTGGATGACGTACCACTTGCCGGGGAGCATCCGCAGGTCGGCACGGAAGGCCTCGTAGGGGTCCTCCTCCGCCGGCTCCTCCTCGGATTCCTCCGAGGCGTCGTCGCCGAGGTCCGGCCCGTCGTAGGGAGCCACCTCCTCCGCCGCCTCCGCGGCGGACTCCGCAGCCTCTTCGGCGGCCGATTCGTTCAGTACGTCCGCGGCGGCCTCGGTCTCGGCCGTCTCGTCCAGGTTGAGAGCGTCGTTCACGATCGCATCCGCCTCCGGGTCGTCGATGTCGATGTCATCAGTGTCGTCGTCGTATTCCTCGCCGTCGCCCTCGATGTGCAGGGCCACATGCTCGGCCGAGGTCGCAGAGCGCTCCTCCGCGGCGAGGACGCTGCCCTCCTGGGCCTCGTCCTCTTCGCTGGACTGCTCGGCCGCGGTCGCCCAGTCGGCGTCGTCGGAATATCGTTCAGACACGTTGCTTCTTTCCGTTCACTGCGACGCTCGTCGCAGGGCGTCAGTTGCCGGGGACTCCGAACACGATGTGCGTGAGAGACCCGAAGGCCCAGTCGAAGCCGTACACCAGTCCCATGACGATCAGCACGAAGACGAGGACCACCAGCGTGTAGCGGATCAGCTCCTTGCGGGTGGGCGTGACCACCTTGCGGAGCTCGGCGATCACCTGACGGAAGAAGAGCGCGATCCGCCCGAAGAAGCCGAGCTTCTCGCCACGGGCGGCGGCTGCGCCGACCGCGATCTCGCCGCGCGGTTCGTCCTGATCCATCCTGCATGTACCTTTCGTGGGCCAGCATGGCGCTGACGCGCAGGGCGGACAGGAATCGAACCTGCAACCTGCGGTTTTGGAGACCGCTGCTCTGCCAATTGAGCTA
>JBASAE010000533.1:0-2586 GCA_049654285.1 Microbacterium sp. | reverse complement strand
GTCGAAGGTGGCGAGCGGCAACCCCGTGCGCTCCGCCAGTGCACGCGCACCGTTCCCCTGAGCCTGGTGCGTGATTCGTACATTTCACCTAAAGACCATTGACTCTCATTCGTTGTTTTGTTCTAATAAATCTCATGCGGTGGCAGGGTCAGACGATCGACGAGGTGGATGCCGATGCGCTGCCCGGGCTGGAGAACCGCAGCGGCATCGTCCGCTCCGTGTCCACCCCCGAGTTCGCGGGGCTGACCTTCCACGAGGTGCTGTCCCGCTCCGCGCTGAACCGGGTGCCCGGCGCATCCCGCATGCCGTTCCGGTGGACGGTCAACCCCTACCGCGGCTGCAGTCACGCCTGTACATACTGCTTCGCGCGGGGGACGCACGAGTATCTCGACCTCGACGCGGGGCACGACTTCGACGCGCAGATCGTGGTGAAGACCAACATCGTCGAGGTGCTGCAGCGCGAGCTGCGACGCGGGTCGTGGGCGCGCGAGACGGTCGCGCTCGGCACGAACACCGACCCGTACCAGCGCGCCGAGGGGCGGTACCGGCTGATGCCCGGCATCATCCGCGCACTCGCCGACTCGGGCACGCCCTTCTCCCTCCTCACGAAGGGCACGCTGATCCGGCGCGACATCCCGCTGCTCGTCGAGGCGGCGGAGCGCGTGCCGGTGGACGTGCAGCTGTCGATCGCGATGTACGACGACGCGTTGCAGCGCTCCGCCGAACCGGGTGCCCCTCAGACGCAGGCGCGGCTCGACACCGTGCGGGCACTGGCCGACGCCGGCTTCCGGGTCGGCGTGTTCCTCATGCCGGTGCTGCCGCACCTGACCGACTCGGTCGCGCACATCGACAGTGCCCTGGGCCGCATCAAGGATGCCGGCGCCGACCACGTCGTCTACGGCGTGCTGCATCTGCGCGCCGGCGTGAAGCCGTGGTTCCTGCGCTGGCTGGAGCAGTACCGGCCCGACCTGCTCTCGTCCTACCGGTCGCTGTACCCCGGGGTCGCCGCCGAGGCCCCGAAGGACTACAAGAAGTGGCTGGCCAGGCGGATGCGGCCGCTCATCCGCCGACACGGCCTGTATGCCGAGGCCGAGGACGACGAACGGATGCGGGGGATCATGCGCGAGCGGGTCACGCCTCCCGCCGCGAAAGCGACGGCGGCCGAGATGCTGTTCTGAGCTCCCGTAGGCTCCCCGCGCCCCTCCACCGCCGAAGTCCGTCCGTCGCCCTCGAGTGCGGACGGAGAACGCCGCCAGACGAAGCCTCCACCGGCGAGACCCATCCGCGGGTCGGGCGGCGAGCACGCCGTGCGGGCGGCCGCTCTCAGCCCGTCAGCTCGGCGTCCGTCGGCATCCGACCGGCCAGCTCCTCGATCACGTCGTCGCCGGGGGCGGCGGGCAGGAACGGGGCGTGGATCTCAGCGCGCTCCAGCAGCTCCTCCATCCGGCGCCGGCGGTGCCGCGTGATCAGCGTGACCACGGTGCCCGGCCTGCCGGCCCGGCCGGTGCGGCCGGCACGATGCAGGTACGTCTTGTACTCGTCCGGGGCGTCCGCCTGGATCACCAGGTCGATGTCGTCGACATGGATGCCGCGGGCGGCGACATCCGTCGCGACCAGCACGTTCACCTTGCCCGAGGTGAGCTTCTGCAGGTTGCGGGTGCGCTTGGCCTGGTTCAGGTCGCCGTGCAGCGAGACCGCCGCGATCCCCGCGTCCTCGAACTGCTCGGCGAGCATCTCGGCGAACGCCCGCGTGCGGCTGAACACCAGTGTGCGTCCCGCGCGATCGACGAGGGATGCCAGGATGTCGGCCTTGTCGCGGTGCTCGACCACGAGCACCCGGTGCTCGATCGTGCCGGAGTCCTGCGTCTCGCCGGCGACCTCGAAGACCGCCGGATCCGTCAGGAACTCGTCCACGAGCGACGCCACCTCCCGGTCGAGCGTGGCGGAGAACAGCAGCTTCTGCGTGCCGTCGCCGGTCCTGCGCAGGATGCGCTGCACGGGCTCGACGAAGCCCAGCTCGCACATGTGGTCGGCCTCGTCGAGCACGGCGATGCGCACGTCCGAGAGGTCGAGCTTGCCCTGCGTGATCAGGTCCTCGATGCGACCCGGGGTGCCGATCACGATGTCGACGCCCTTCTTCAACGCTCCCACCTGACGCGCCTGCGGCACGCCGCCGTAGATCTGTGTGGTGAACAGGCCGACGCTGCGCGCGATCGGCTGCACGGTGCGGTCGATCTGCAGGGCGAGCTCACGGGTCGGCGCGAGGATGATCGCGCGCGGCGACCGGCCGAACTCGCGTTTCCTGCCCTTCTGCGACAGCAGGATGCTCTCCACCAGCGGTGCGCCGAAGGCGATCGTCTTGCCGGAGCCGGTGCGCCCGCGACCGAGCACGTCGCGTCCTTCGAGCACCGCGGGGATCGACGCGGCCTGGATCGGGAAGGGCGTCTCGGCGCCCATGTTCGCCAGGATCTCGACGATGTTCGAGCCGAGCCCCAGGTCGGCGAAGGTCACATCGGCGACCTCCGCGGCGACGACGGCCTGTGCCTCGAGGCGCTCGTGCACGACGTCCTCCACCTGCTGCTGCGC
>JBASAE010000532.1:0-4592 GCA_049654285.1 Microbacterium sp. | reverse complement strand
GCGCATCGCCGTGCGACTCGCGGTCGTCGACGAATACGGCAGGCGCGGACTGCTCCCGCATCTGCCTGAGCTCGTCGCGACCGGGGCGTTGCGTCGTCTGGACGACGCAGCCCCCGGGCGGCAGCGCGAGGTCGTGCGCACTCAGCTGCTCGACGAGCTCGCCGAGAGGTTCGGCACCGGCTGGGACGTCGCATCCCCCCGCTCCGCGGAAGATCTGCTGATCCGGCCGCAGGTGTCGACGTACAACGCCTTCGCCGACGGCATCGTGCGGGAGCACGCCGCCCGCATCGGCCGCGATCCCGACGTCGCGATGCTCAGCCAGGCGGCGTCGTGGATCCTCGCCCGAGACGTCGTGCTGCGCGCCGACCTGCCCGAGCTGGAGGAGATCGACTTCTCGCTGGGGACCGTCATCGACGCCGTGCAGCGCCTGGCCGGCGATGCGCTCGACCATCGGATCGATCTCGGCCACGCCGAGCGCATCGCCGTCGAGCAGGCCGCTGCGTTCGCGCCGTATCGCGACAACGCCGCCATCGACAAGGCGGTGACGAACCTTCTCGCGATGCCGACGCTGCTGCAGCTCGTGCGCGACTACATCGACGAGAAGCAGCGCCGCGGCGTGCTCGACTTCGCCGATCAGGTCGCGGGCGCCTTCGACATCGTCGAGACGGCGCCCGACGTGCGCGCCGAGTTGCGCGAGCAGCACCGGGTCGTGCTGCTCGACGAGTACCAGGACACCTCGGTCATCCAGACCCGGTTCCTCGCCGAGCTGTTCCGCGACGGCGCCGTCATGGCCGTCGGCGACCCGCACCAGTCGATCTACGGCTGGCGTGGCGCGAGCGCCGACAACCTCTACGCGTTCTCGCGCTCCTTCGCCGTGGAGCAGCCCGCGCAGACCTACAGCCTGATGACGAGCTGGCGCAACGATCGGGGCATCCTCGACATCGCGAACCGTGTGCTCCAGCCGCTGCAGCGCCCCGGCCTCGACGTGCCGCCGCTGGAGGCCCGACCGGGAGCCGGACCGGGGCGGGTCGAGGTGCGATTCCCCTTCACGGTCGACGATGAGGCCGACGCCGTCGCGGAGTGGTTCGCCGAGCGCCGCTCGGCACACGACCCCGATGTCGGAAGGCCGCATTCCGGGGCGATCCTGTTCCGCTCCAAACGGCACATGCAGACCTTCGCCGCCGCGCTGGCCGCCCACGGCATCCCGCATCGCATCCTCGGGCTCGGCGGGCTGCTCGCGACCCCCGAGGTCGTCGACGTCGTCTCGGCGCTGCGAGCCGTCCACGACCCCACGGCGGGGTCCGCTCTGATCCGCCTGCTCACCGGCCCCCGGTTCGCCGTCGGCGTCGCCGACCTGGCCGCGCTCCACGAGCTCGCCTCAGAACTGGCACGGCGCGACAGCGGACTGCTCCCGCTTCCCGAGGAGCTACGACAGCGCATCCGGTCCTCGCGCGGTGCCGATGAGACCGTGTCGATCGTCGACGCGGTCGACCTGGTACGCAGCCTGCGCGACGACTACCGGCTGCTCGAGGGCATCAGCCCGGAGGGGCGCGCGCGCATCCGGGCGGCGGGGGAGATGCTCGAACGCCTGCGGCGGGCGGTCTCGCAGCCGCTTCCCGATCTCATCCGCCTGATCGAGCTCGAGCTGCGGCTCGACATCGAGCTCGCCGCGAACGAGACCCGGGGGCCCGCCCGCATCGCCGCCACTCAGCTGAGGTCGTTCTCCGACGAGGTGCGGGCCTTCCTGGCCGCCGACGAGCGCGGCACGATCGGCAGCCTGCTGGCCTGGCTCGACAAGGCCGAGAGCACGGACGAGCTCATGCCCCGTCCCGAGCCGCCCGAACCCGGCGTGGTGCAGCTGCTCACGATCCACGGGTCGAAGGGACTGGAGTGGGACTCGGTCGCGGTCGTCCGTCTGGTGGCCGACGAGCTGCCGGCGCGGGTCACCGACACGTCAGGGTGGTTCGGGTTCGGCGTGGTGCCGTTCGCACTGCGCGGCGACCGCGACGCGCTGCCGACGTTCGCCTGGACCCCGCCTCCCCTCGATGAGGCGGACCCGATCAAGCGACATCGGCAGGAGGTGGCCTCGCTGGCCGGCGGCGGACGGAACCCCGGCGCCCTCACCCGGTTCAAGGACGAGTACCGGCGGTACCAGCAGCAGGAGGAGCGCCGTCTCGCCTACGTCGCGGTCACCCGTGCACGCACAGACCTGCTGCTGAGCGGGTCGCACTGGGCCGGTCAGAAGAGCCCGAGGAAACCCAGCCCGTACCTCCTCGAAGCCGTCGAGCTGCTCGGACGGGAGCCGATCGGCGAGGTCGACCCGACGGAGAACCCGTACGAGGGTCCCGGCATGACCGCGACCTGGCCGCTCGACCCGCTCGGCGCTCGTCGCCCCGTGGTGGCGAGGGCGGCGGACGCCGTGCACGCCGCCCTCGCCCAGGCCGAGGAGGGCGGGGGCCCGGTGCCCTCACCGGAGCTGACGCGACTGCTCGCCGAGCGCGACGCACGGCGCCGCGGGACGGACCTCGTGGTCCCGACCCGAGTGCCGGCGTCCCGGTTCAAGGACTACGTGACCGACTTCTCGGGCACCATCGGGGCGATCGCCCGTCCGATGCCCGAGCGCCCGTATCGGCAGACCAGGCTCGGCACACTGTTCCACGCCTGGGTCGAGCGGCGCTCCGAGCTCGTCGGAGTCGGGACCGGGCTCGACGACGGGCTCTGGGAAGCCGACGCCGACCTTTCCGAGGTGGCTGGGGCATCCGAGGAGGACGCCGCCGACCTCGACCGCCTGCAGCTGACCTTCGAGCGCAGCGAGTGGGGCGGCCTGAAGCCCATCGCCGTCGAGATCGAGATCGACTTCGCGCTGGGCGGCGCGGACTCGGGCGAGGGGCACATCGTGATCTGCAAACTCGATGCGGTGTACCGGCGTGCCGATCGCGGCGGACGTATCGAGATCGTCGACTGGAAGACCGGCAGGGCTCCGCGCACCGCGGCCGAGCGCGAGGAGCGGATGCTGCAGCTCGCGCTGTATCGGCTCGCCTATCATCGTCGGTTCGGGGTGCCGCTCGACGAGATCGACGTCGCGCTGTACTACGTCGCCGACGACCTCGTCATCCGCGGTGAACGGATCTACTCCGAGGACGAGCTGGTCCAGCGCTGGAGCGCCGCGCGCGCTGCTCGTTGAGCCTCTTCGGCGGAGTCCAGCGGATCCTCGGAGTCGCCGAGGGGGAGCACCTTCGTCGTCCCCGAGGCGTCTGCACCCGCGGTCGTGCCCGCGGTGTCCGCAGGCGGAGCGTCCGTCAGCCCTGCTCCGTGCGATCCGCGCACTCCGGTGACGCCCGCGGCCTCGGCCTCCGCGGCGAGGTCGGTGAGATCCTGCGTCTCCTGCTCCGCAGGGTCGCCCGCCCAGAGGGGCAGCTTCTGATCCTCGGACGCGACGGGCGCCTCCTCCGGGGCGGATGCGCGAGGATCGGGCTCATCGGGCGACTCAGGCTCAGCGCCCCCCTCGCCGTCCGTCTCGTCCTCGGCCTCGGCGGCCCAGAGGTCCTCCGGCCTGTACGCGTCCGTCTGCATCGAGGTGTCGGCGCCGGCTACGGGAGTCTCGGGCACCCGGTCCAGCGCGTCCATCGCCGAGTCGACGCCGTGGGCCTCGCCGTGCACGCGCAGGTCGTCCTGAGCGCTCTCGGCCAACGACTCCAGCAACGCTGCGGCGTCCGCGACGATATCGGCTCTGCGCAGCGATTCGCCGTGCACCAGCCAGCGTGCGAACTCCAACTCCGCGTGCAGGCGGGCGCGCACGTCCAGCGCCGCATCCACGGCACGACCCGAGGTGTTCGCGTACGCCTCGTGGACGTCCGCCGCCGCATCCGGGGCGCTCGACAGCCAGGCGAGGTCGAGAGCGGGGTCGCCCACCGACAGCCCGTGCCAGCCGATCGCGCCCACCACCCGGGGGCCGAGCTCGTCGTCGTCCGCGAAGAGGAAGGAGTCGGCCTGCACCCCGCCGAGCGTCACCGCGGGCTGAAAGCGCCAGAGCTCGTCGTCGTCGACAGCGCCCCGCCAGCGCACCGTCAGTCGGGCCGGCACCTGGCCGCTCGCCGCTGCGCGGTCGATCAGCTGCCGCACCTCCGCTCGGCACTCCTCGGCGCTCCGCATCGTGAGGCCCGCGCCGCGCACCACCGAGGCCGGCAGGGCGTGCAGGGCCGCGATCGCCGCGCCCATCGACGGGGCCGCGCCCCGGCCCGCGGGCACCTGGTCGGCATCGATCTGGAATCCGGGGAGCAGATCGGTGACCAGCGCCCGACCCTCGCCGATACGCGTCTCGCCGACGTACTCGGGCACGCGGAAGGGGAGCATCTCCCGCGCGCCCGCGGTCAGGGCGCGCAGTGCGATCGACTCCGCAGCGAGCTCGCGGGCCGCGTCGTCGTCATCGGCGACCCGGATCGTCAGCTCGCGCCCATCGGCCAGCGTCGCCACGGCGGAGTCGAACCGGCCGTCCCCGCCGGAGGTGAGCGGGCGTGCGCCGGTGACCTCCGCCCCGGGCAGTGCTGCCGTCACCGCCGCCACGAGAGTGAAAGGAGAGCGTGCCATGTCAC
>JBASAE010000531.1:0-11401 GCA_049654285.1 Microbacterium sp. | reverse complement strand
GACCTGACCCATCGCACCGCCCTCGCGTCGAAGTATCACGTGCTGCAGACGCCGACCACGCTGGTGGTCGACGCCGGTGGGGCGATACGCGCCCGGTTCAACGGCGCGCCCCGCCGTGCCGACGTCGAGAACGCGCTGGACGCGGTGCCCGCGCTGCAGGAGGTCCGATGAGCACGCCCGCCGGAATCGACCCCCGCGGCCCGCGGTTCGCCGCGTCGATCACCTCGGCGCTGCTCCTGGTCGCCGTCCTGCTCGGCCTCATCGACACGGATCCCGCTCCCTGGGATGCCGGTTTCCTCCTGCTGCTCGCCATCGCGGCGCTGTTCCTGTGGAGCGTGCTGTCTCCGCGCACCCAGCCGTGGAGCGCACTGTTCCGCCACCTCGTCCGGCCGAGACTGGCCCCACCCGCCGAGCTGGAGGATCCGCGGCCGCCGCGGTTCGCGCAGGGCGTCGGCCTGTTCGTGGTCTCCGCCGGTCTGCTGCTGCACCTGCTCGGCGTGCCGCTGGCGCTGCCCATCGCGGCCGGCGCCGCGTTCATCGCCGCGTTCCTGAACGCCGCCTTCGGCTTCTGCCTGGGCTGCCAGCTCTACCTGCTGCTGCGTCGCGCCGGTATCCTCCGCGGCACCGCCGGCTGAGCGGTTCCCTCGCCCCTCCCGGCTGGGTAGGCTTGCCGGACAGTCCCCACAACGAGGAGGAACCCATGCCCGTCACCAGTGAAGCCGCCAGCACCTGGACCGGATCGCTCACCGAGGGTTCGGGCACCGTCTCGTTCTCCTCGTCGAGCCTCGGCACGTTCCCGATCGACTGGAAGGCCCGGAGCGAGGGATCGGACACCGTGACCACGCCGGAGGAGCTCATCGCCGCCGCGCACGCCTCCTGCTTCAGCATGGCGCTCTCGCACGCCCTCTCCGAGAACGGCACGCCGCCCGAGCGGGTGAACACCACGGCATCCGTGACGTTCAAACCCGGCACCGGCATCACCGGAAGCCACCTGAACGTGAACGCCACGGTCCCCGGGATCACGCCGGAGCAGTTCCAGGAGTTCGCCGAGGGAGCGAAGACCGGATGCCCTGTGTCCCAGGCACTCGCCGGCATCGACATCACGCTCGAGGCGGCGCTGGCCTGATCATCGGGCCTTCGCGAGCCTGATCGCCTCGCGGATGCTATGCCGGGCGTCCTTGCGGCGCCCGGCCGCGTCCAGCACGACCCCCAGGCGGTAGCGCGCCCTCCAGTCGGCGGGGGCCGCGTCGGCGTCCGCCCGATACCGCGCGACCAGCGGTTCGATGTCGTCCTTCAGCAGCCGCCCGGACGGCGTGAGCTCCTCCGGGGCCTCGGGCATCCCGCCCTCGGAGTCCAGCAGGCGTCCGAGCCGGTCGGCGGAGACCCCGAAGGCGAGCTCGCGCCAGAGGGTCCAGGCCCCGATCGGAGCGATCACGATCAGTGCGACCCCCATCGCGATCCCGATGGGCGTGCCCGCCGCGAGGAACAGCACCGCGAGCCACGCGACGACCACGATGTACAGCAGCAGGGCGGCGGCCATCACCGCGACGCCGATGCGGGACGTCATGCCCGGGGCCGGAGACCGAGGTCGACGAGGTTCTCCAGGCCGACGACCACGCCGCGCAGGTCACGGGTGTAGGGCAGGGCGAGCCGGATGCCCGGGGCGTACGCCGAGGCGGAGTCGACCGTGTCATGCGTGATGGTCAGAGACTCTCCGGGGCCGGAGAGGATGACCTCCTGCTTGGCGATCACGCCGGGCCGGCGCAGCGAGTGCACCGGGATGCCGCCGACGCGCTGCCCGCGAGCGCGCTGATCGGCGTGCGGGGCGGCGACCGGCCCCTGATGCTCACGGGCGGCCGCCATCAGCTCGGCGGTACGCACCGCTGTTCCGCTGGGCGAGTCGATCTTGTTCTCATGGTGCGCCTCGATCACCTCGGCGTAGTCGAAGAACGGCGCGGCGGCGGCGGCCAGCGCGGTGCCCAGGGCCGACCCCAGCGAGAAGTTCGGCACGAACAGCGCACCCGTCCCCGCCGCATCGACCAGCGGGCGCGCCAGCGCCAGGCGCTCCTGAGACCAGCCCGAGGTGCCGACCAGCACGTTGATCCCGAGATCCGTCGCCGCCCGCACCACCTCGACGCTCACCGCCGGAGTCGAGGCGTCGACGACGAGGTCGGCGCCAGCGAGCGTCGACAGGTCATCGGCCGATCCGAGCACACGGCTCACGGCGAAGCCATCGAGCCCGTCGACGACCTGGCGGATGATGCCGCCGAGCCGTCCCGAGCCTCCGACGAGGGCAACCTGTGTTGTCATATGTCCAGTCTAGGGAAGCGGGAGCGGACCGGGCGCCGCGCCCGCTCGCGTTCGGGCCGCGGGTCTCAGACCTCGGCGAGTTCGATCTGGCGGAACAGGTCGGCGTCGATCGCCTCGCGGATCTCGTCGAGCAGGTCGTCGCCGACCGGCGAGTCGAGCGTCAGCACGCTCAACGCCTGGTCGCCCGCTGCGCGGCGGGCGATCTGCATGCCGGCGATGTTGACGCCCGCCTCGCCGAACCGCTGCCCGTAGACCGCGACGATCCCCGGGCGATCGGTGTACAGCATCACGACGTGGTGCCGCTCGATCGGCAGCTCCAGCGCATGGTCGTTGATGCCGACCAGCTTCTCGATCTGCTTCGGCCCGGTGAGCGTGCCCGAGACGGAGAGCTGTGAGCCGTCGGAGAGCGCGCCGCGCAGCGTGATGACGTTGCGGTACTCCTCGCTCACGTCGTCCTGCAGCAGCCGCACCGCGATGCCGCGCTGCTCCGCCAGCAGGGGCGCGTTCACGTACGACACGGTCTCGCTGACGATGGGCGTGAAGACGCCCTTGAGCGCCGCGAGCTTGAGCACGCTGACGTCGTAGCCGTTCAGCTCGCCGTGCACCTCGACGTCGAGGCTGGTCAAGGGCGCCTGCGCGAGACCGGAGAAGATCTGGCCGAGCTTCTCGACCAGCGGGATGCCGGGGCGCACGTACGGATCGATCACGCCGCCCGCGACGTTGACCGCATCGGGCACCAGGTCGCCTCCGAGGGCGAGGCGCACCGAGCGGGCGACCGAGACGCCGGCCTTCTCCTGCGCCTCCTCGGTGCTCGCGCCCAGGTGCGGGGTCACCACGACGTTCGCGAGCCCCAGCAGCGCGCGGGCGCTGCTGCCCTCGGCCGGCGGCTCGCTGGTGAACACGTCGAGGCCGGCGCCGGCGATCTCGCCGTCCTGCAGCGCCGCGACCAGGGCGTCCTCGTCGATCAGGCCGCCACGGGCGACGTTGACGACATAGGCGGACGGCTTCATGGCCTTCAGCTGCTCGGCGCCGATCATGCCCGTGGTCTCCGGCGTCTTCGGCATGTGGATCGTGAGGAAATCGGCCTCGGCGACCAACTCCTCGAGCGACACAAGCTTGACACCGAGCTGCTGTGCCCGGGCGCTGGTGACATAGGGGTCATAGGCGATCAGCGTGACGTCGAAGCCCGCGAGGCGCGCGGCGACCAGGGCGCCGATGCGGCCGAGGCCGACGATGCCGACCGTCTTGTCCAGCAGTTCGGCACCGGTGAAGCTGGAGCGCTTCCACTCCCCCGCCGACAACGAGGCGTTCGCCGCCGGGATGCGGCGCGCGAGGCTGAGGATGTGGCCGACGGTGAGCTCGGCGGCCGAGACGATGTTCGACGTCGGCGCGTTGACGACCATGACTCCGGCGGCTGTCGCCGCCTTGATGTCGACGTTGTCGAGGCCGACGCCGGCGCGGGCGACCACCTTGAGCTTCGGTGCGTGCGAGAGCGCCTCGGCGTCGATCCTGGTCGCCGAGCGGATCAGCACCGCGTCCGCGTCGGCGAGCGCGGCGAACAGCGCCTCGCGGTCGGTGCCGTCGACGTCGCGGACGTCGAAGTCGGGGCCGAGCGCCTCGATCGTGGCGGGCGAGAGCACCTCGGCGATGAGCACGACGGGCTGGGAGGCGGAATTCGGCATACGGGGATCCTTCGGGAGTACGACAGGAGGGAGAGCCGATGCGCCGCACACCATGGGGGCGCGATCTGTTCTCACCCTACCGGAGAGCGCAGCGGGGCCCGCGCATGTAACCGCCCGCGTCAGGCGGCCGGCACCAGGAGCACGCCGGAACCCGGCTGCAGGGTCAGCGAGAGGACGTCGAGCCAGAACACCGCCGAGAGGCCGAGCCCGGCCAGCAGCACGAGGCCGAACTCCCAGATCGGCCGCCGACGTCCCAGTGCGAGCGCCGCGGCGAACACGATCATCGGCAGCGCCGCCGCGAACAGCAGCACGAACCATCCGTAGCCGCTGAGGCCGACCCCCGACATCGAGATCAGGTAGGCGACCGCGTTCCACACCAGATAGGCGTAGCAGAGACCCGCCACACCGGTGAGGAGCCCGCCCGCGGCCGACCGCAGTCGCGAGGGCCCGGCGTTCTTCATCGTCTCTCCGGTCATGCCGCTCCCCCGCCCATCACGAACGGCCACGGCACCAGCAGCAGCACGCCGGCCAGCAACGCGGCGAGCCGAACCCAGGCGCGAGCGTTCCGCGTGAGCGCCCACGCGGCGGCGAACCACAGCGCGGGCGCCACGACCGCCATCCACAGCGTCACCTGGTACATCACCCCGGGGATGAGGAAGAGCGCCGGGGCCTGGAGACGCAGTCCGCCGAGCACCCAGCCGACCGTGTACAGCAGATAGACGCCGCCGATCGCGCCGAGCGACACGAGCATCCCGGTCGACATCGGCGGGCGCTCGCCGGCGATGACGACGTCCTCACTGCCGCGTCCGACGGCCTTCCATCCTTCGGGCAGCGTCGGCCGCTCGGTGGTCGCGTCCGCGGGATCGCCCTCCCAGCTGAGCGCGTCGTCGTCAGGTTCCGAGGCCATTGCCCCAGCGTAGCGCGGAGGTTTCCGCGTGCACGATAGGCTCTTGGATGCATTGAGGGGAAGGGGCCAGCATCGTGGCTGACAACACCGGCAAGAACGCGCCGCAGACCGGCGGGGACATCGAGCCCCCCAAGAACTGGAAGCCGACGCCCGAGGCGAAGGCGAAGGCCACCCGGTTCCGCTGGATCGCCGGCGTGCTGTGGGCCGTGGCGATCGTCGGAGAGCTCGTCGGGATCTTCTGGCTGCTGCGCCAGCGGGTGGTCACCGGCGGGGAGGGCGGCGCCCTCGAGCGCAACCCGGACACCGGCCTGCTCGAGCAGCCAGGCACGACCGTGGTGTTCCCGCAGTGGGCCTTCATCTCGCTGATCGTGCTGCTCGTCGTCATCGCAGCCCTGTCGATCACCGGCTCGATGCTGTGGAAGAAGGCGAACCGGCTGGACCCCGCGCGTCGCTCCGAGCCGTTCCGGTTCTTCGTCCAGAACCAGCTCGGCGCGATCATCGCGATCGTCGCGTTCCTGCCGCTGGTCATCCTCATCTTCCTGAACAAGGACATGGACAAGGGGCAGAAGACCACCGCCGGCATCATCGGCATCGTGCTCGCCGCGGCGGCGGTGCTCTTCGGCATCGACTACTCGCCCGCCTCGGTCGAGCAGTACTCGGCCGACCAGTCGACGGTGATCCAGCTGCTCGGCCAGGACGAGGTCGTCTGGGTGGCCGGAGGCCAGGTCTACCACGTCTGCGAGGAGGTCCCCGCGATCCAGACCGGCAGCGACAAGATCACCGGCACGACCGCCGAGGCCGTCGCCGCGGGCAAGACCCGGCTCACCCTGGAGTTCGCGTCCGAGATGAAGAAGTGCGGTCTGGCCGTGCCGGACAACTCCGACGAGATCGTCGCAGCGCTGCGCGAGATCCGCGACGGGAAGGACACCGTCCTGCCCGCTCCGGTGTGGGCGAACCCGTCGGACGCCCCGATCCAGATCCCGGACGCCGCTCCGGCGCAGTGACGGACACACGAAAGGGCGGGCCCGGTTGATCCGGACCCGCCCTTTCTCGTCTCACGAGGTCAGCGCGGTCCCACGAGGTCAGCGCGCAGCACTGCCCTCGACACAGGCCCGAAGGGCCGGCGGCCGCTCAGCGGCCAACCAGCACTGCCCTCTGGACTACGCCGGAGGTCAGCGCGCAGCACTGCCCTCGACGTAGTCCTCGTCGGCCTGCTTCCATGCGAACAGGGCGCGCAGCTCCTTGCCCGTGGTCTCGATGGGGTGGCCCTGCTCCTTCTCGCGCAGCGCCAGGAACTCGGTCCCGCCGTTGTCCTGGTCCTCGATGAAGCGCTTCGCGAAGGCGCCCGACTGGATGTCGGCCAGCACCTCCTTCATGCGGGCCTTGACACCGGCGTCGATGATCCGGGGGCCCGAGACGTAGTCGCCGAACTCGGCGGTGTCGGAGATCGACCAGCGCTGCTTGGCGATGCCGCCCTCCCACATCAGGTCGACGATGAGCTTGAGCTCGTGCAGCACCTCGAAGTAGGCGATCTGCGGCTGGTAGCCCGCCTCGGTGAGGGTCTCGAAGCCGGCCTGCACCAGGTGGCTCATGCCGCCGCACAGCACGGCCTGCTCACCGAACAGGTCGGTCTCGGTCTCCTCGGTGAAGGTGGTCTTGATGACTCCGGCGCGGGTGCCGCCGATCGCCTTGGCGTACGAGAGGGCGACGTCCCAGGCCTGACCCGAGGCGTCCCGCTCGACGGCGATGATGTCCGGGATGCCGCGGCCGGCGACGAACTCGCGGCGCACGGTGTGGCCGGGTGCCTTCGGCGCGACCAGGATCACGTCGACCCCCTCGGGGGCGTCGATGTAGCCGAACCGGATGTTGAAGCCGTGCGCGAACGCGAGGGTCTTGCCCGCGGTCAGGTTGTCCTTGATGGAGTCGGCGTAGATGCCGCGCTGGTGCTGGTCCGGCGCGAGGATCATGATCAGGTCGGCCCAGGCCGCGGCGTCGGCGACGCTCTTCACCGGGAAGCCGGCCTCCTCGGCCTTCGCGATCGACTTCGAGCCCTCCTTGAGGGCGATGGCGACCTCGACGCCCGAGTCGCGCAGGTTCATCGCGTGCGCGTGGCCCTGCGAGCCGTAGCCGACGATCGCGACCTTCTTGCCCTGGATGAGCGACAGGTCGGCGTCGGCGTCGTAGAAGATCTCGGTGCTCACTGTGTGTTTCTCCTTGGTTGTGGTTTGTCGGGGCCGTCGGCCCCTGAGCGTGTCGAAGGGGTCAGCCGCGCAGTACGCGCTCGGTGATGCTCTTCCCGCCGCGGCCGATGGCGAGCAGGCCTGACTGGGCGAGCTCCTTGATGCCGAACGGCTCGAGCGCGCGCAGCAGCGCGTCGACCTTACCCTGATCGCCGGTGACCTCGATCACCAGGGCATCCGGGGCGTAGTCGACCACCGAGGCGCGGAACAGGTTCACGACCTCGAGCACGTTCGAGCGGGAGTTGTTGTCGGTGCGCACCTTGATCAGCATGTGCTGGCGCTGCACCGATGCGGACTGCTCGAGCTCGACGATCTTGATCACGTTGATCAGCTTGTTCAGCTGCTTGGTGACCTGTTCGAGGGGCAGGTCCTCGACGTCCACGACGACGGTGATCCGCGAGATGCCCGGCACCTCGGTGACCCCCACCGCGAGGGACTCGATGTTGAAGCCGCGACGGGCGAACAGGCCCGCGACGCGGGTGAGCAGGCCGGGACGGTCCTCGACGAGCAGGCTCAGCACATGCGACATCGGTCAGTCCTCCTCGTCGAACGCCGGCGCGTGGTCACGCGCGTACTGGACGTAGCTGTTGCTGACGCCCTGCGGCACCATCGGCCACACCATCGCATCGGCGGAGACGACGAAGTCGATCACGACCGGGCGGTCGTTGGTCTCCAGAGCCTGCTGGATCGCCGCGTCGACGTCCTCCTCCTTCTCCACCCGGATCGCGAGGCAGCCGTATGCCTCCGCGAGCTTGACGAAGTCGGGGATGCGCACCGAGCCGTGCCCGGTGTTCAGCTCGGTGTTCGAATAGCGTCCGTCGTAGAACAGCGTCTGCCACTGCTTGACCATGCCGAGCGAGGAGTTGTTGATGATCGCGACCTTGATCGGGATGTCGTTGATCGCGCAGGTCGCGAGCTCCTGATTGGTCATCTGGAAGCATCCGTCGCCGTCGATCGCCCACACCACACGATCCGGCTCCGCGACCTTCGCGCCCATCGCCGCCGGGACCGAGTAGCCCATCGTGCCCGCTCCCCCGGAGTTCAGCCAGGCGTTGGGCCGCTCGTACTTGATGAACTGCGCGGCCCACATCTGGTGCTGGCCGACGCCGGCGGCGTACACGCCCTCGGGGCCGGTGAGCTCGCCGATGCGCTGGATCACGTACTGCGGTGCGAGCAGGCCGTCGCTCGGCGGGGCGTAGCCGAGCGGGAACTCCGTGCGCAGCCCGTCGAGGTACGACCACCACTCCTCGATGTCGGAGCCCGTCCCCGCGGTGAGCCCGCGGAACGCCGCCTCGAGGTCGACGAGCACGTCGCGCACGTCGCCCACGATCGGCACGTCGGCGGTGCGGATCTTGGAGATCTCGGCGGGGTCGATGTCGACGTGCACGACCTTGGCGTGCGGGGCGAACAGCGCCGCCTTGCCGGTCACGCGGTCATCGAACCGGGCGCCGAGCGAGACGATCAGGTCCGCCTCCTGCAGCGCCAGCACCGCCGGAACGGTGCCGTGCATGCCCGGCATGCCGAGGTGCTGTCGATGCGAGTCGGGGAACGCACCGCGAGCCATCAGCGTCGTGACCACCGGCGCACCGGTCGTCTCGGCGAGACCGAGGAGCTCGGCGGAGGCACGCCCGCGGATCACCCCGCCGCCGACGTACAGCACCGGCTTCTTCGACTCCGCCAGCAGCGCCGCGGCCGCCTGGATCTGCTTCCCGTGCGCCTTGGTGACGGGACGGTAGCCGGGCAGGTCGATCTTCGGCGGCCACACGAACGGCGCCGTGTCCTGCTGGGCGTCCTTCGTGATGTCCACCAGCACGGGGCCGGGGCGTCCGGTCGACGCGATCTCGAACGCCGCGGCGATCGCCGCGGGGATCTCGGCGGCGTCCTTCACCAGGAAGGAGTGCTTGGTGATCGGCATGGTGATGCCGACGATGTCGGCTTCCTGGAACGCGTCCGTGCCCATCAACGTCGAGAACACCTGGCCGGTGATCGCGACGATCGGCACCGAGTCCATGTAGGCGTCGGCGATCGCGGTGACGAGGTTGGTCGCGCCCGGGCCCGAGGTCGCGATCGCGACCCCGACGCGTCCGGACGCCGAGGCGTAGCCCTCGGCCGCGTGCCCGGCACCCTGCTCGTGCCGCACCAGGATGTGGCGCAGCTGCGAGGCGTCCATCAGCGGGTCGTACACCGGGAGGATCGCGCCGCCCGGAAGCCCGAAGACGTCGGTGACGCCGAGGCTCTCGAGGGAGCGGACGACGGCCTCGGCTCCGGTGAGCTCGGGGGCGGCTGCGGGACGGGACGGCGGCCGGGGCACGGCGGGTGCGGGATCAGCGCTCATGTGTCAATTCCTGTGGAGATCGGTCGGATACGTCGGGGGCCCGACTCAACCGGTCGTGGCTCCTTCTGCTGCGGAGCGCACGAGACGGGAGTACTTGGCCAGAACGCCTCGGGTGTAGCGCGGAGGAAGCGGCTCCCAGCCCTCACGGCGGGAGCTCAGCTCGGACTCCTCGACGAGTAGATCAAGAGTGCGAGCCGCGATATCGACCCGAATAAGATCACCATCGCGCACGAAGGCGATGGGACCTGCGTCCACCGCTTCGGGTGCTATGTGGCCGATGCACAGGCCGGTTGTGCCGCCTGAGAATCGTCCGTCCGTCAAGAGTAGTACATCTTTTCCGAGCCCTGCGCCCTTGATGGCTCCGGTGATCGCGAGCATCTCGCGCATGCCGGGGCCGCCCTTGGGTCCTTCGTAGCGGATCACGACGACGTCGCCGGCCTGGATCTCGCCGTCGGCGAGCGCGTCCATCGCCGCGCGCTCGCGCTCGAACACGCGGGCCGGCCCCTCGAAGACGGTGGCGTCGAAGCCCGCCGTCTTCACCACGGCGCCCTCCGGCGCGAGCGAGCCGTGCAGGATCGTCAGGCCGCCGGTCGCGTGGATCGGGTTGTCGAAGGAGCGGATGACCTCGCCGTCGATCGGGTCGGGATCGAGCTCGCGCAGGTTCTCGGCGAGGGTCTTGCCCGTGACGGTGAGCGCGTCGCCGTGCAGGAGCCCCTCATCGAGCATCGCCTTCATGATCACCGGGATGCCGCCGTGCCGGTCGACGTCGTTCATGACGTACTGCCCGAAGGGCTTGAGATCGCCGACGTGCGGCACCCGGTCGCCGATGCGGTTGAAGTCGTGCAGGCTCAGCTCGACGCCGGCCTCGCGGGCGATCGCCAGCAGGTGCAGCACGACGTTGGTCGAGCCGCCGAGCGCCATCGCCAGGGAGATCGCGTTCTCGAACGCCTCGATCGTGAGGATGTCGCTGGTGGTGATGCCCTGGCGCAGCAGGTTCACGACCGCCTCGCCGGAACGGTGCGCGAAGTAGTCGCGCCGGCGATCGGCGGCGGGCGGCGCCGCGGATCCGGGAAGGCTGAGCCCGAGCGCCTCGGCGACCGAGGCCATCGTGTTGGCGGTGTACATGCCGCCGCAGGCACCCTCGCCGGGTGCGAACGCGCACTCGATGCGCTTGAGGTCCTCTTCGCTCATCCGACCGGCGCGGCAGGCGCCGACGCCCTCGAACGAGTCGATGATCGTGATGTCCTTCTCGGTGCCGTCCGAGAGCTTCACCCAGCCCGGCGCGATCGAGCCCGCGTACAGGAACACGCTGGACAGGCCCAGGCGGGCGCTGGCCATCAGCATGCCGGGGATGGACTTGTCGCAGCCGGCGAGGAGCACGGTGCCGTCCAGCCGCTCCGCCATCACGACGGTCTCGACGGAGTCGGCGATCACCTCGCGCGACACCAGCGAGAAGTGCATGCCCTCATGGCCCATGGAGATGCCGTCCGAGACGGAGACGGTGCCGAACTGCAGCGGGTAGCCGCCGCCGGAGTGCACGCCCTCCTTCGCGCCCTGCGCGAGCCGGTCGAGGCTCAGGTTGCAGGGGGTGATCTCGTTCCAGCTCGAGGCGATGCCGATCTGCGGCTTGTCCCAGTCGGCGTCGCCCATGCCGACCGCGCGGAGCATGCCCCGGGAGGTGGTCGCCTCGATGCCGTCGGTGACGACGCGGCTGCGCGGCTTGATGTCGATCTCGGATGCGGCGCCGGGCGCGCCGGAGGAAGCTTCGTGCGTGGACATGACGGCAGTCTATTCCCGCGCGGCACTCCGCTCGTCCGCGAGCACGCCGAGGAGCAGGGCGATCTGTTGTGGGTTCCCCACACGCAGGGTCGCCGCGGACTCCCCCGCGCCGACCCGGACGCCGAGGTCCGAGGCGCCGAGCGTGCGC
>JBASAE010000530.1:0-2611 GCA_049654285.1 Microbacterium sp. | reverse complement strand
GCGCGTGCCCGTGCACAGCGTGACGGCGACCGCGTCGAGCTCGGCCGCCCGGCGGATGAGGCGAGCGGCGTCCCGGGTCTGCGCCTCGGCGAGCACCGCGTCCGGATGGGCCATGTTGTACGAGCCGGAGAGCCCCCAGACGTCGAGGCCGCCCTCGCGGAACCCGTGGCCGATGGCGGCGAGGTCGAGGCCCGCGAGCGTCGGCTCGTCCGGGATCGTGGGGATGCCGAGAGCGGAGAGGTTCAGCTGCACCAGCGAGTACCCGTCCGCGGTGATCGCCGGCGCCAGCTCCTGCGGCGTGCGCTGCGGGTAGCAACGGGCGAAGACGCCGAGTCGTGCCCCGCTCACAGCAGCACCCGCTCGCCGTCGGCCTGGGCGCTGGCGCCGGCGGCGTCGATGATGCGCACGACGGCGACGCCGTCGGCCGGGCTCGGGCTCTCGCCGCCACCGGATGCGATGGCTGCGGCGAAGTCCTCGATCTGCAGCTTGAAGGCGTTGGTGTCGGTGGGATGCGGGGTGAGGGAGCAGCCCTCCTCCTCGAGGTAGACCTCGACGTCGGAGGCGCGCTTCCAGAACGGCTGGTGCGTGCTCGTGCGGATGAATCCGCCCGTGCCGCAGAGCTCGATGCCCTCGGCCCAGTCGCCGTGCACGTCGACGGTCATCTCGAACGAGCCGAGGCCGCCGGAGGCGAGGCCGACGGTGCCGTGCCAGGTGTAGTCGTCGCCGACCTGGGCGGCGTGCACGCTGATCCACCGCGGCATCCCGGTGAAGTGCAGGAGTGTGTCGAAGACGTGTGCTCCGTGGGTCGCGAGCAGGTAGCCCGCGCGGTTGGCGTTGGCCTTGAACGTGTTCTCGACCTCGCGCACGCCCTCGTCGACGATCATGGCCGGGAACAGCGTCGCCTCGATGGGCGCGCGCTGCGCGGGCACACGGTAGACCGAGTGGTACGAGACCGCCTCGCCGACCCGGTCGAGGTGGCCGTGCGCGAAGGCGATGCCCGGATCGTGGCGCTTCATCGCTCCGGTCTGCAGTCGCAGGTTCCGCTCGGTGGCGACCGCCGCCATCTCCTCGGCCTCGTCCCGCGTCGAGGCGAGCGGCTTCTCGACCAGCACGTGCTTCCCCGCGTTGAGCGCCGCGAGGCCCAGCTGATGATGGAACCTGTCCGGCGTCGCGATGATGACCGCGTCGATGTCGGAGGACAGCAGATCGTCGAGCGTCGCGCTGCTGGCGACACCGTAGCGGGTGGCGACGCGGGAGGAGAGCAGTTCGCTCGGGTCGTAGACCGAGACGAGCGTCGCGCGGTCGGTCTTCTCCAGAGCGGGGAGGTGGGCGGCCTGGGCAATGCGCCCGCAGCCGATCAGGCCGATGCGGAGGGGAGAGGTCATGTGGGGTCCTTCGGTCGAGGTGTGCGGAGTCGTGGCGGGATGCGGCAGGGGTGGGCACTCACTCGGCGGCGAGCTTCGCCGCGCCGATCGCCGCGGCGTAGGGCCCGATCGCGTCGAGGTGGACGGGCGGGGGAGCGGTCAGCCCGGCGAACGGCCAGTGCGCGTGCAGGTGCTGCCGGATCCGTGCGGGGAGGAGATCGGATGCGCCGTGGGCGACGCTGCCGCCGAGCAGGACGAGCGTGGGCTCGACGGTGACGCAGATCGCCCGGAGCGCCTGGGCGCAGCATCGCGCGGCCTGGTCGAGCAGCTCCCGCGAGGACGCGTCCCCACGGCGTGCGGCGGCGACGACGTCCTTGGCCGTCACCTCGCCGTCTCCGTCTCGGCCCAGGGCGGCGAGTCCGTCCGAGGCGGTGCCCTGCTCGATGAGGAGCCGGGCCTGGTCGGCGATGCCCTTGCCGCCGGCGTACTGCTCTAGGCAGCCGGAGCTCCCGCAGACGCAGAGGCGGTCGCTCGGGGGCATGACGGGCACGTGGCCGAGCTCGCCCGCGAGGCCCGATGCGCCGCGGACGGGGTGTCCGTCCACGACGAGGGCGCCGCCGATGCCGGTGCCGATGGTGAGCAGGACGGCGTCCTGCACGGTCTCCCCGGTCTGGGCGGACCAGTCTTCGCGCACCGATCGGAACGTCGCCTCGGCGTCGTTGAACACGCGCACCGGGTGGGGGAGCAGCGGCCTCATCTCCGCGGCGAGGTCGCCCCGCAGCTCGAGGCTCGCGCCGCCCGTCACGATGCCGTCCCGGGCGACGAGGCCGGAGACCGACACGCCGACGGCGAGGGGCGACGGGGCCTCGGGCAGGGCGCGGACGGTGCGCACGAGCGCGTCGGCGACGGCGGAGATGCCGCGGGCGGAGTGCTCGTGCCAGCTCTGCGCGACGACCGTTCCCGCGTCGTCGACGAGGGCAGCGGCGATCTTCGTCCCGCCGATGTCCAATCCGATTCTCACGCGATCCCTCACTTTCGATTAGGATCGTATCAGCTTTGAATTGTTTCGTTTGCTTTCAACAACCGCGTGATACCACTCATGCAGACAAGGAGTCTCCTATGGTGTCCTTCTCCCTCGACGGCCGATCGGCCCTCGTCACGGGTTCCGCGCAGGGGATCGGCTTCGGCGTCGCCGACGGGCTGCTCGACGCCGGCGCCCGCGTCGTCGTCGTCGACCTGGCCGCCGC
>JBASAE010000529.1:0-2213 GCA_049654285.1 Microbacterium sp. | reverse complement strand
GCCTTGCGATCATCACCCGGGCGTAACCGAAGTCGGCCCAGCCACCCGAAGGCGGGGACACGGGGGAAACGTGACCGAAACCGCTCTTGAAGCGCGCCATCTGTTCAAAGTGTTCGGCAGGAATCCGGGTCAGGCAGTGCGCCGGCTGAAGGCCGGCGAGTCCCGCTCCGCGGTGTCGGATGCCGGAACCGCGGCCGTGATCGACGCGGGGTTCACCGTGAACCGCGGGGAGATCTTCGTGATCATGGGGCTGTCCGGATCGGGCAAGTCCACGATCATCCGCATGCTCAACGGCCTGCTGACCCCGACGGACGGCGAGGTCGTCATCCGGGGTCGCAGCGTCACGGCGGCTTCGCCGAAGGAGCTGCGCGACATCCGACGTTCGCAGGTGTCGATGGTGTTCCAGCACTTCGCCCTCCTGCCGCACCGCACCGTGGTCGACAACGCCGCCTATGCGCTCGAGATCCAGGGGGTCGGCAAGCGCGAGCGGCTGGCCCGCGCCCGGGACATCCTCGCCAAGGTGGGCCTGGAGGGATGGGCGGACAGCTACCCCGACGAGCTGTCCGGCGGCATGCGGCAGCGCGTGGGGCTCGCCCGCGCCCTCACCGCCGGCAGTGACATCCTGCTGATGGACGAGGCGTTCTCGGCGCTCGACCCGCTGATCCGCCGCGAGATGCAGGAGCAGCTGGTCGAGCTGCAGCAGGAGCTGGGTCGCACCATCATCTTCATCACGCACGACCTCAACGAGGCGATGTTCCTCGGCGACCGCATCGCGGTGATGCGCGACGGCCGCATCGTGCAGCAGGGGACCCCCGAGGAGATCCTCACCGATCCGGCCAACGACTACGTCGCGCAGTTCGTGCAGGACGTCGATCGCACCCGGGTGCTCACCGCGAGCGCCGTGATGGAGCCGCCGCACCTCACCGTGCCGCTCACCGCCGGCGTGCGCGGCGCGCTGCGCGTGCTGCGCGAGGAGCAGGTCTCGACCATCTTCGCGGTCGAGAACCGCCGCCTGGTCGGCGCCGTCACCGACCGCGCCGTGATCCGCGCGGTCAAGTCGGGCACCACCGACCTGCGCCAGATCGTCGACGCGCAGACCCCCACGATCGGCCCGGACGACCTGCTCACCGACATCGTCGAGCACGCCGTCGAGACGCCACGGCCGCTCGCGGTGATCGACGCGAACCGCCGCCTGATCGGGGTCATCCCCCGGGTGACGCTGCTCGCCGCGCTCGGCAACGTGCCGGCCACGACCCGGGAGATGCCGATCATCCAGACCCCGATCGACATGGTGGCCGAGTTCACCCCGCTGGTCGACCAGCTCGCGGACGCCGCCCCCGCGGTCACGGGCACGACGGAAGGCGGTGCGCGATGATCGACTGGATCTCCGACGGCGCCCGCATCCCGCTCGGCAAATGGGTGAAGGAGCTGATCAACTTCCTCAAGGAGTACCTGGGGTGGCTGTTCGACGCCATCGCGACGGTGCTCACCGGCGTCTACGACGCGGCGGTGTGGGTGTTCACCGAGCCGCCGGGCTGGGCCGTCATCATCGCCCTGGCGGTGATCGCGTACCTCGCGAAGGGCTGGAGGCTCGCCGTCGGCACGGTGCTCGGCCTGGTGCTGATCATCACCGTGAACCAGTGGCAGAACGCCATGCTCACGCTCGCGCTGACCGTGGTGGCGGTGCTCATCGCCACCGTGATCGCGATCCCGGTGGGCATCTGGGCGGCGCGATCTCAGGCCGTGTCGAACGTGGTGCGGCCGATCCTCGACTTCCTGCAGACCATGCCGGCGTTCGTGTACCTGCTGCCGGCGATCTTCCTGTTCAGCGTGGGCGTGGTGCCGGGCATCGTCGCCACGATCCTGTTCGCGATCGCACCCGGCGTGCGGCTCACCGAGCTCGGCATCCGCGGGGTCGACGAGGAGGTCGTCGAGGCGGGCAACGCCTTCGGCGCGACGCCGGGCCGCATCCTGCGCCAGATCCAGCTGCCGCTCGCGATGCCGTCCATCATGGCCGGCGTCAACCAGGTGATCATGCTGTCGCTGTCGATGTCCGTGATCGCCAGCATGGTCGGCGCGCCGGGCCTGGGCAAGCCCATCGTGCAGGCGCTCTCCTCGGTGAACGTGCCGCTCGGCTTCGAGGCGGGCATCGCGGTGGTCGTGATCGCGATGATCCTCGACCGCATCACCGGCGGGTTCGGACAGTCCCGCCG
>JBASAE010000528.1:0-3933 GCA_049654285.1 Microbacterium sp. | reverse complement strand
CCGCGATGGTGGGCACGATCATCGGACTCTCGCTGCTGATGTCGTGGGGCGCGGGCCTGCTGTGGCGGCAGGTGGTGCACGGCCGTGAGACGCGGGAGGCGCAGCTCCGCGCCGAGGCACTCGCCGTCGAGGAGGCGGAGCGCGTGCGCATCGCCCGCGACATGCACGACGTGGTCGCGCACTCGCTGGCGGTCGTGATCGCCCAGGCGGACGGGGCGCGGTATGCCGCGGCATCCGATCCCGCCCTCGCGCAGGAGGCGCTCGGCACGATCGCGCAGACCGCGCGCGGCGCCCTCTCCGACGTGCGGATGCTGCTCGGCCAGCTCCGACATCGGCAGACCGACGGCCCGCAGCCGACCCTCGCCGACCTGGAGACGCTGTTCGCGCAGGTGCGACGGGCGGGCATCGAGCCGCGGGTCACCGTCGACCCGATGCCGCCGGGGGAGCCGCCCGCCGGCATCCAGCTCGCCGTGTACCGCATCCTTCAGGAGGCGCTCACGAACGCGCTCCGACACGGCACCGGAGACGTCGACGTGCGGCTGAGCTGGTGGGCGGACGCGGTCGACATCGCGGTGTCGAACGCGGTGGATGCCGGGAAGCAGACCTCCTCGGGCGGGCACGGCCTGATCGGCATGCGCGAGCGCGCGCAGCTCGTGGGGGGTACGCTTCAGGCCGGGCCCCGGGGTGACAGGTTCGTCGTCACCGCGCGGCTGCCGATCGGCTCGCCGGCACCGGCCGGAGCCCAGGGAGGAACCGGATGATCACCGTCGTGCTCGTCGACGACCAGGCGCTGTTCCGTGCCGGCATCCGCATGCTCGTCGCTTCCCAGCCGGACATGCAGGTCGTCGGCGAGGCCGGCGACGGGCGGGAGGCGATCGAGGTCGTCACGCGCACCCGGCCCGACGTGGTGCTGATGGACATCCGGATGCCGGTGATGGACGGCCTCACCGCCACCGCCGAACTGCTCAAGGCACAGGATCCTCCGCGTGTCGTGATGCTCACCACCTTCGACCTCGACGAGGCGGCGGCCCGGGCGATCCGGCAGGGGGCGAGCGGATTCCTGCTCAAGGACGCCGACCCCGAGTTCCTACTCGCGGCGATCCGCACCGTCGACTCCGGGGCGAGCGTGATCGCGGCGTCCGCCACGCGTGAGCTGTTCGCGCACTTCACCGCGGAGACGAAGCCCGTTCCGGCGGCCTTCGACGAGCTCACCGAGCGCGAGCGCGAGATCTTCGCGCTCGCCGCCCGCGGGCTGTCGAACTCCGAGATCGCCGCCCGCGAGTACCTCAGCGAGGCGACCGTGAAGACGCACATCAGCCGTATCCTGCAGAAGCTCGCTCTGCGCGACCGCGTGCAGCTCGTGGTGTTCGCCTTCGAGCACGGCCTCGCCTGAGCCCACCCCACCCTCTCCGCGACCCGGAGGGATCATCCCGGAGATGTAGACGGGATGCATCGACGGGGCGATGTGCGGGGCGGATGCCCGGAAATAGCGTGAAGAGCATGGAGATCACGACGACGGACCTCGGGCTCGCCGCCCGGGTGCAGCACCTCACCAAGACCTACGGCACGGGCGCCTCCGGCGTGCACGCCCTCGACGACGTCAGCGTCGGCATCCGCCGCGGGCAGTTCACCGCGATCATGGGTCCGTCCGGCTCGGGCAAGTCGACGCTCATGCACATCATGGCGGGCCTGGACGCCCCGACCGAGGGCCGGGTGTGGATCGGCGACACCGAGATCACCGACCTCGGCGACCTCGACCTGACGATCCTGCGCCGCCGCCGGGTGGGCTTCGTCTTCCAGGCGTTCAACCTCATCCCCACCCTCGACGCGCTGGGCAACATCCTGCTGCCCTTCGAGCTCGACGGGCGCCGCCCCTCCGCGATCGAACGCGCGCGCATCGACGGGCTGGTCGAGACGCTGGGCCTCGGCGCCCGTCTGAAGCACCGGCCGCACGAGCTCTCCGGTGGTCAGCAGCAGCGCGTCGCGATCGCCCGCGCCCTTGCCACCGCACCCGACCTGGTCTTCGCCGACGAGCCGACCGGCAATCTCGACTCGCGCAGCGGACGTGAGGTGCTGCAGCTGCTCGCGACCGCGAGCCGCGAGCACGGCCAGTCGATCGCGATGGTCACGCACGACGCGATCGCCGCCAGCCACGCCGACCGGGTGCTGTTCCTCGGCGACGGCCGCATCGTCGCCGACCACCCCCGGCTGTCGGCTGAGCAGATCTCCGCGCACATGCTCGCCGCGGAGGTGGCGGCATGAGCTCCGCGACGAAGGCGTCCATGGGGCGCGAACGCACGGAATCCACGGGCGGAAGCGGGGTGTCGCGACCCCTCGGCGGGCCGAAGGGCGGCGGAGTGAGAGAGGTGGCCCGCGAGGCGAGTGGAAAGCGGGCCTGGCTGCGCGAACGCGGGATGACCGCGACCGTGCTCGTCGCCGCGCTCGCCGCCGGGTTCGGGGTGTTCCTCGTCGAGGTGACCGCATACATCGGCGCCGCCCTGCAGGGCGACCCCTTCATCGGCGACAGCGAGACGCTCGCGGTCGTCGTGGCGATCCTCTCGGTGCTGCTCACCGCCGTCGCGATGTACGTCGCGGCGATCGTCACCGCCAACACGTTCTCGACCATCATCGCCGGACGCACCCGCCGGATCGCGCTGATGCGGTTGATCGGGGCGTCTGCGCGATCGCAGCGTGCCGAGACCGCGCAGCAAGGGCTGACGGTCGGTGCGCTCGGCGCTGTGTTCGGCCTCGGAGCGGGCCTGCTGCTGGCGAACCTCGGCGTGATTCTCGGCGCACAGCTCATGCCCGGCGCGCCGGAGGACTTCTCCACGCTGCGCCCCGGCATCCTGCTGCCGACGATCGGCGTCGCCCTGACGACCTGGGCGGCGGCCTGGGTCGGGTCGCGCCGGGTGCTCTCGGTCACGCCGCTGCAGGCGATCGGCGGATCCGTCGAGCGCAGCCACGACGAGGTCGCCGCGCGACGTGGACGTCACATCGGCGCGCTCGTGCTGCTGTCCATCGGTGCCGCGCTGCTCGCACTCGGGGTCGTGGTCGGACTCGTGACCCCGATCGGCGTGATCATCGCGTTCGTCGGCGGGGTCCTCTCCTTCACCGGGCTCTCGCTCGGCGCCGTGCTCGTGATGCCGCCGGTGCTGAAGCTCACGGGGCGCCTGTTCGGGCGGGGCTCCGTCGCGAGGCTCGCGGCGGAGAACGCACTGCGGCATCCGGAACGGTCCAGCCGGATGGCGATCGGAGTCGTGATGGGCGTCACGCTCGTGACGATGTTCGCGGTCGCCCTGGAATCCGCCAAGACCCTGATGATGCGGCAGAGCGAGGGGGAGTTCGTCGAGGGGTTCTTCGCCCCGATGGACGCCTTCGCCACCGTGATGATGGTGCTCGTCGGTGTGTCGGCGGTCATCGCCGCCGTCGGCCTGGTCAACCTGCTCACCATCGGGGTCGTGCAGCGCCGCCGGGAGCTGGGGCTGCTCCGCGCGATCGGGCTCACGGCCGCGCAGGTGCGCAGGATGGTGCTCGTCGAGGCCGCGCACATCGCCGTGGCCGCGACGCTGCTGGGCCTCGTGCTCGGCGTGCTGTACGGCTGGATCGCGGCGCAGTCCCTGCTCGGCGCGGTGCCGGTGCTGCCCGACTTCGAGCCCGCCGGGTTCGTGTGGCCCACGGTACCGTGGCTGCCCGTCACGATCATCGCCCTGGCGACCGCCGTGCTGACGTTGATCGCCGCCGTCGCTCCGACGCGCCTCGCGACGCGCATCGCCCCGGTCGAGGCGCTCGCGGCCGACTGACTCGGGTGCACCTGCACGATCGAGGAGCAGCCGCACCAGCCGCGACAGGACTGATCAGCGGTACACCTGCACGAGCCGGGCACACCTGCACGATCGAATGCCGCGATCGGCCGTGCATCCGTTCCCGGATCGT
>JBASAE010000527.1:0-4952 GCA_049654285.1 Microbacterium sp. | reverse complement strand
TTCGTCACGATCCCCGCCATCGAGACCGGCGCCTCTCCGTCGGCATCCGGCGCCGAGCTGACCGTCGCGGCCTACAACCTGCGCATGGGCTACGGCATCGACGGACGGTTCGACCCCGCCGGGGTCGCCGAGCAGATCCGACGGTCGGGCGCGCAGGTCGTGCTGCTCAGCGAGGTGGATCGGGGTTGGCTGCTCAACGGCGGTCAGGACGAGCTGGCGATCCTCGCCCGGATGCTGGGCATGCGGGCGGTCTTCGGCCCCGCGGCCGATCCGGTCTGGGGCGATGCGATCCTCACCAGCCTGCCGATGAGCGACACCGCGTCGATGAAGTACCCGATGTTCGACGCGCTGACCGGTGCAGGCATCACCGCGGCGACCGTCGACTGGCACGGCACCGGGGTGCGCGTCCTCGCGACGCACCTGCAGCCCGACGGCAACGAGACGAACGCCACCGAGCGGGCCTCCGAGGTCTTCGCGAAGGCGCTCCGCGCGGGCGACGCCCCGACGATCGGCGGCGGCGACCTGAACACCACGCCGGGATCGGGGGCATGGGACGCCCTGCTGTCGTCCGGCGCACAGGACGCGCTCTCCGGCATCCGCCCCGCCCTCACCTCCCCCGCCGACGCACCGGCCGAGCAGATCGACCACCTGCTGGTCTCCGGTCTCGCGGTCGTGCGCGCCGAGGTGATCGACTCGACGCTCTCCGACCACCTGATGATCGTGACGACCCTGCGCTGAGCCCCGCCGAGACCGCCGCGTTCGGCGTCGTCTCGGCGGGCGTCTGCGCAAGGATCCCCGAGGTCCGCCGCGCGGCGGACGCGGCACAATCCGCCGCAGGGGGGATGCCCCAGGCGCCGGGCCTTCCCTAGCGTGGAGGCATGCGATGCATGAACGAGCGGAGTGAGACGCAATGACCACAGGACAGCTCCATCTCGAGGGCATCGTCAAGAGCTACGGCTCACGACGGGTGCTCGACGACGTCGGCTTCGACGTCGCACCGGGCAGGCTCACCGGCTTCGTCGGCGGCAACGGCGCGGGGAAGACGACGACCATGCGCATCGTCCTCGGCGTGCTCGCCGCGGACGCGGGGACGGTCTCGCTGGGAGGCACGCCGATCTCCACCGCCGACCGCCGCCGGTTCGGCTACATGCCCGAGGAACGCGGCCTCTACCCCAAGATGCAGGTGCTCGAGCAGGTGGTCTACCTCGCACGGCTGCACGGCTTCGAGAAGGCGGATGCCACGACCCGCGCGACCACGCTGCTGACCGAGCTGGGGCTCGGCGAGCGCCTGCACGACAAGATCGAGTCGCTGTCGCTGGGCAACCAGCAGCGTGCGCAGATCGCCGCGGCGCTGGTGCACGACCCCGAGGTGCTCATCCTCGACGAGCCGTTCTCGGGTCTCGACCCGCTGGCCGTGGACGTCGTCGCCAACGTGTTGCAGACGCGTGCGGCGCAGGGCGCCGCCATCCTGTTCTCCTCGCACCAGCTCGACGTGGTCGAGCGGCTCTGCGACGACCTGGTGATCATCGCCGGCGGCACGATCCGCGCGTCGGGCTCCCGCGAGCAGCTGCGCGCGGAGCACTCCACGCCGCGCTACGAGCTCGCCATGGGCGCCGACGCGGGCTGGCTGCGCACCGAGCCCGGCGTCACGGTGATCGACTTCGAGGGCGGTCAGGCGGTCTTCGACGTCGACTCGCCCGACACGGCACAGCGTGTGCTCCAGTCCGCGGTCGCCCGCGGCCCGGTCTCCGCCTTCACCCCGCAGCATCCCTCGCTCGCCCAGATCTTCAAGGAGGTCATCCAGTGATCCCCACGCCCACCCCCGCCATCACCGGCGAAGGAGGTCGCCCGATGAACGCTCCCCAGGCATCCACGGGCTCGGCGATCTGGCTGGTCGCCGAGCGCGAGATCGCCTCGAAGCTGCGCAGCAAGGCGTTCCTCATCTCCACCGGCATCCTGCTGCTGGCCGCACTCGCCGGCGTGCTGATCGGCGGGTTCACCGCGAAGTCCCCCACGCCGGACGACATCGCCGCGACCAGCGCGACCGCCGCCGTCGTCGAGGCGCTGCCGAACACGAAGGCGATCGTGGTCGCCGATCGCGCCGAGGCGGAGAAGAAGGTGCTCGATGGCGACGTCACGGCGGCGATCGTGCCGGGCGAGGACGCCGGATTCGGCTTCGTCGTGCTCGCGAAGGACGATGCGCCGCAGAACCTGCTGATGCAGCTGGCGAAGACCCCGACCGTCGAGATCCTGCAGCCGGCCCAGACGAACCCGTTGGTGCGGTATCTCGTCGCGATCGGCTTCGGCGTGATCTTCCTGATGGCCGCGTCCACGTTCGGCACGATGATCGCGCAGAGCGTCGTGGAGGAGAAGCAGACCCGCGTGGTCGAGCTGCTGATCTCGGCCATCCCGACCCGCGTGCTGCTGGCCGGCAAGGTCGTCGGCAACACGATCCTCGCGATGGCGCAGATCGTGGTGCTCGCGGCGATCGCCGTGATCGGCCTCATCGTCACCGGACAGAACGAGGTGCTCGCCGGCATCGGCGCACCCATCCTGTGGTTCGCGGTGTTCTTCCTGTTCGGCTTCGTGCTGCTGGCGTCGCTGTACTCCGCGGCCGCGGCGATGGTGTCGCGTCAAGAGGACATCGGCGCGACCACCATGCCGCTGATGATGCTGGTCATGCTGCCGTACTTCCTGGTGATCTTCTTCAACGACAACCCCGTGGTGATGACGGTCCTGTCCTATGTGCCGTTCTCGGCGCCGGTGGGCATGCCGGTGCGGCTGTTCGTCGGCGAGGCGGCCTGGTGGGAGCCGCTGCTGAGCCTGGTGATCCTCATCGCGACCTGCGTCGGGGCGATCCTGGTCGGCGCGAAGATCTACGAGAACTCGCTGCTGCGCATGGGTGCCCGCGTCAAGCTCGTCGAGGCCCTCCGCGGCTGAGTCCCCATCGCGAGGGGATGCCCGGCACCCGGATCGGGACGGATGCACGACCCCGGCACGGATGCACGACCGAATCCGCCGTCTCGTCGTGCATCCGTTCCCGGGTCGTGCAGGTGTCCCGGCATGCGACGGACGCCTCCCGGTGGTGCTGGGCGGTCTGGTCCCAGACGAGGGGGTCGGGATGCCGGACAGGGATGCCGGGCACGCCTAAACTCTGCGCATGAGCACTCCGCGCAGGTCCGGCCCGGTCCGCAGGATCAAGTCCGTCGAGCAGTCCCTCGCCGAGACGCATGACGAGAAGCGCTCCCTGAAACGTGCGCTGACCACCTGGGACCTCGCCGTGATGGGCGTCGCGGTCGCCGTCGGCGCCGGCATCTTCTCGGTCGGCGCCGAGGCGTCCGCGCATCACGCCGGCCCCGCGGTGATCGTGTCGTTCGTCATCGCCGCGGTCGTCTGCGGCCTCGCGATCCTCTGCTACGCCGAGTTCGCCTCGTCGATCCCGGTCGCGGGCTCGGCGTACACGTTCACGTACTCGACGCTCGGCGAGTTCCTGGCCTGGATCATCGGCTGGGACCTCATCCTCGAGATGCTGATGGCATCCGCGGTGATCGCGAAGTACTGGGGCGTGTACCTGGGCAACACGGTGTCGCTGTTCGACCTGGACATCCCGATGTCGTTCGCGATCGGGCCGATCGACTTCGAGTGGGGACCGGTGGTGATCGTCGCGATCTTCACGCTGCTGCTCGCGCTCGGCACCCGCCTGTCCAGTCGCGTGAACGCGGTCTTCACCACGATCAAGGTCGCCATCGTGCTGTTCGTGATCGTGGTCGGCCTGTTCTTCGTCGACCCGGCGAACTTCACCCCGTTCGTGCCGCCGGCCCAGCCCGGCCCCGCCGCCGACAGCGGCTGGACCCAGTCCTTCTTCTCACTGCTGACGGGGGCGTCGCCGCAGGTGTACGGCGTGTTCGGCATCCTCTCCGGCGCCGCCCTGGTGTTCTTCGCGTTCATCGGATTCGACGTGGTCGCCACCAGCGCCGAAGAGGCCAAGGACCCCAAGCGCACCGTGCCCCGCGGCATCCTCCTGGGCCTCGCGATCGTGACGGTGCTGTACGTGCTGGTCGCGATCACGATCACCGGCATGGTCTCCTACACCGAGCTGGCGAAGCTGGATGAGCCGTCGCTGTCGAGCGCCTTCGAGATCGTCGGCGCGACCTGGGCGGCGAAGGTGATCTCGATCGGCAGCCTGGTGGGCCTGACCACGGTGGTGATGGTGCTGCTGCTGGGGCTGGCGCGCGTCGTCTTCGCGATGAGCCGCGACGGCCTGCTGCCGCGCTCGCTGAGCGTCACCGATGCGAAGCGCGGCACGCCGATCCGCATCCAGCTGATCGTCGGCGGGATCATCGCGCTCATCGCCGGCCTCACCGACGTGCAGGTGCTCGGCGACATGATCAACATCGGCACCCTCTCGGCGTTCGTGCTGGTCAGCATCGGCGTGCCGATCCTGCGCAGGACGCGTCCGGATCTGCAGCGCCCCTTCACGGTGCCGCTGTCGCCCTGGTTGCCGTGGATCTCCGCGATCGCCTGCTTCTGGCTGATGCTCAACCTGTCCACCGAGACCTGGCTGCGGTTCGTGGTCTGGCTGCTGATCGGGCTCGTGATCTACTTCGGATACTCCCGCCGGAACTCCCTGCTCGGCAGGCGGCTCGAAGCGGATGCCGCGGAGGGCACCCGCGTGATCGGAGACCGGACTTCCTGAGAACGGGCATCCCGAGACCCGGTCTCCGGGCACGGATGCACGACCCGAGAACGGATGCACGACGTAATCCGCTCTTCAGCCGTGCAGGTGTTCCCCGGTCGTGCAGGTGTACCGGGCGTCGAGTTCAGCGCGCCCGGTGCTTCGCGGCGGCGAGCGCGTCGGCGGCCCGCACCAGGGTCAGATGTGAGAACGCCTGCGGGGTGTTGCCGACCTGTCGCCCGGCCACCGGGTCGTACTCCTCGGACAGTAGTCCGAC
>JBASAE010000526.1:0-9587 GCA_049654285.1 Microbacterium sp. | reverse complement strand
CTTCAAAGGCCCGGTGAGAGGGGAAGGGGCCGAGGGGGGTATCCTCCCTCGGCCCCTTCCCCATCGGGGGATCACGCGAATGCGGCGTGCCCCGTCAGCGCCTGGCCCAGGATGAGGGTGTGCATCTCGACGGTGCCCTCATAGGTGAGGACGGACTCGAGGTTGTTCTGGTGACGGATGACCGGGTATTCCAGTGAGATGCCGTTGGCGCCGAGGATGGTGCGCGCGGTGCGGCAGATCTCGATCGCCTCGCGGACATTGTTGAGCTTTCCGAGGCTCACCTGCTCCGGCCGCAGGAGTCCTGCGTCCTTGCGTCGTCCGAGATGGAGGGCGAGGAGGTATCCCTTGATGTACTCGAGGGACATGTCGACGAGCTTCTGCTGCGTGAGCTGGAAGGCCGCGATCGGTTTGCCGAACTGCACCCGATCGGCGGCGTAGCTCCGTGCGGCGTCGATGCTCGTGCGTGCTGCGCCGAGCGCGCCCCACACGATGCCGTAGCGTGCTTCGTTGAGGCAGGACAGGGGGCCCTTGAGGCCGCGCGCCTCGGGGAGCATCGCGGACGCCGGAAGGCGCACGCCGTCGAGGACGATCTCGCCCGTCGCCGACGCGCGCAGGGAGAGCTTCCGAGTGATCTCGGAGACGGCGACGCCGGGCGTGTCCATCGGCACGACGAACCCTCGGATCCCGTCCTCGGTCTGTGCCCAGACGATCCCGACGTCGGCGAACGGTGCGTTGGAGATCCACATCTTGCGTCCGTCGATGACCCAGTCGCCCCCGTCGCGGCGAGCGCGGGTGGTGAGGCTCGCAGGGTCCGAGCCGACGTCGGGCTCGGTGAGGCCGAAGCATCCGATCGCCTCTCCCGCCGCCATGCGCGGCAACCAGGCGTGCTTCTGATCCTCGGAGCCCCAGCGCCAGATCGCGAACATCGCGAGCGATCCCTGGACGGAGACGAGCGAGCGGATGCCGGAGTCCGTGGCCTCGATCTCGAGGCATGCGAGGCCGTAGGCGGTCGCCGACAGGCCGGCGCAGCCGTATCCCTCGAGGTGCATTCCCAGTACGCCCAGGGAGCCGAGCTCTTTCGCGAAGGCGCGGACGTCGGAGACGGCGCCCCGTTCGAACCACTCGGCGATGTGCGGTTCGGCCGAGGCGTCCAGCATCTGCCGGACGGCGCTGCGGATCTCCTTCTCGTCCTCCGTGAGGAGGTCGTCGAGCGCGGCCAGGTCGGCGGGATCCGGCGCGGGAAGCTTCATGGGATCGACGTGACTCAAGGGGTTCCTCCTCGTTGACGGGTCCGTGGATCGTGCCCCTGTGTTCCGCCGATCCGCCGGTTATGCTACTGTAGCGGCCAAGCGCTTGCTTGGCTAATGGAGGTCTGGATGCTCGACGGCAGATTCGCGTCTCGCAGGGCGCTCGTCGTGGGAGCCGGGTCGCATTCGGCGACCGAACTGCAGGCGAACGGCGCGCAGATCGCCCTCCGCCTCGCGAGCGAAGGCGCCGAGGTCGCGGTGTCCGACGTCGATCTCGCGCGTGCTCGCAATACCGTCGCCGCCCTCGGCGAGGGTCGCGGGGTCGCGCTGGAGGCGGATGCCGCCGACGTCGAGTCGACGCGATCGCTCGTGGAACGCGCGGAGAGCGAGCTCGGGCCTCTCGACATCGTGGTCTGCAACGTCGGGATCTCGGGCGCGCAGCCCGGCCGTATGCAGACCGTCGAGGAGTGGCAGCGCGTCAACGACATCAACGTGCGCTCGCACTGGCTCGTGTGCCAGTCGGCACTGCCCGGCATGATGGAACGCGGGCATGGCGTCTTCGTCTTCGTGACCTCGACGGCGGGCCTCATCTCCAGCGGGTACTCGCTCTCGTACGAGGCCACCAAGGCCTCGCTCATCGCCGTCTCGCGCCACTTCGGCGTGCGCTACGCCGATCGGGGCATCCGCTCGAACGCCGTCGCCCTCGGAGTGATCGACACCGACATGGTCCGCGGCGGCTTCGGCGACACCGATACGCAGCGCGCGGCGCGTGACCTCATGCAGCCGATGCTGCGACAGGGGCGGCCGAACGAGGCGGCGGCGGCCGTCGCCTTCCTCGCATCCGATGACGCGAGCTTCATCACGGGCCAGTGCCTCGTCGTGGACGGCGGGCGCACCGCCGACGGACGGTACGAGGCCCGCTATGCGATGCGCGATGCGCTCCACGGAAAGGAACAGTGATGCGTGACACAGTGATCCGCGGCGTCGGGATGACGCCCATGGGCCGGTTCGAGGAGACGAGCCTCAAGGAGCTCTCCGCAGCGGCGATCAACGAGGCGCTCGTCGATGCCGGTGTCACGATGAACGACATCCAAGCCGTGTTCTTCGGCAACGTGGCCGCCGGGATCATGTACGGGCAGAACTCGATCCGCGGCGAGACCGTGACCCACCACATGGGTGCCGGAGCGATCGCCGTCAACAACGTCGAGAACGCGTGTGCGACCGGCGGGAACGCCCTGCATCTCGGCTGGAGCGCCGTCGCGGGCGGCCAGTACGACACGGTGCTCGTCGTGGGCGCCGAGAAGCTCTTCTCGCAGGACAAGGGCAAGAGCTTCGAAGCCTTCATGGGGGGCATGGACGTCGACTTCAAGGACTTCGGCGAGGGCGCGGGCGTCACACGCAGCCCGTTCATCGATCGCTACGCCAAGGTCGCGGATCACCTCATGCGCGAACGCGGTGTCACGGTCGAGAACTTCGCGCAGGTCGCGTCGAAGGCGCACGGGAACGGCGCCCTCAACCCCTTGGCGCAGCGGCGCATCCCCCGATCGGTCGAAGAGGTGCTTGCGGCGCGCCATGTGCTCGGACCCCTCACCGTGCTCATGTGCTCGCCTGTCGGCGACGGTGCGGCGGCCGCCGTCATCACCAAGGCGGACGCGACCGCCAGGTCGGGAGATGTGCGCATCCTCGCGTCGCAGTTGCGGTCGCTGCCCGCGGACGCGACCGGACCGTCGGACTCCCATGAGTACTCCGCGAAGGCGGCGTGGGAGCAGTCGGGTCTCGGGCCCGCGGACATGGACTTCGCGGAGCTGCACGATGCGACCTCGCCCGGAGAGATCGTCTCCTGGGTCGAGTCGGGGCTCTGCCCGGAGGGGGACGAGGTCAAGTGGGCCGAGACCGGCCACACGAAGATCGGCGGTGGTCTGCCCGTCAACCCATCGGGGGGTCTCGTCGCCCGCGGCCACCCGATCGGTGCGACCGGGCTCGCGCAGGTGTACGAAGGCGTCACCCAGCTGCGCGGACGCGCGGGAGAGCGCCAGGTGGAGGGTGCGCGGCACGCCTTCCTCCAGTGCGGTGGCGGTCTCATCAAGGGGACGACCGCCGTGTCCGCCGCGCATATTCTGGGAATCTGAAGGAGACACGATGGACCTCTTGCCCTTTGCCCGCCTCACCGCGAAGCCCAATGCGAAGCCGGACTTCGCAGGACTCACCCCGCTCGGCCAGCGGGTCGTCGTGGGGGTCAGAGAGGCGACTCTCGTCGGAGAGCGCATCACGGCGTCGCAGCGTGGCGACTCGGCCGCCGACTGGCTGACGATCGGTCCCGACGGCACGGCGATCCCCGATGTGCGCATGGCGCTGAAGACCGACGACGGGGCGTTCCTCTACCTGACGTATCAGGGCCGCGGCGACGCGTCCGGCGGCATCGACGGCGCGACCATGTACACGGCCCTGACCTTCGAGGCCGCCGACCCGCGATACACGTGGCTCAACACGGCGCTCTTCGTGGGCAAGGGCTCGATCGACCTGGCGGCGGGAATCGTCGCCTACGACCTCTTCGAGGTGCGTTGACCGTGGATCAGATCGGTCGGATCCTCCAGACCGGCGCAGCCCAGTTCCCGGATCGGGTGCTCCTCAAGACGACCGACGGGCTGGTGCGCACGTATGCCGAGTTCGACGAGCGCACGACACGGCTCGCGAATGCGCTGCTGGACGCCGGCTTCGCACCGGGCGACCGCATCGCGGCGTGGTCCGGAACATGCCCCCAGTACTTCGAGGTCTATTTCGCCGTCGCCAAGGCGGGGCTCGTCATCGCGCCGGTGAACTCGATGTTCACCGAGCACGAGGCGGCATACCAGATCGAGGACTCCGGTGCCGTCGGCCTGTTCTTCGAGGAATCGAAGGCGGAGAAGGCCGCTCTCCTCGCTGAGCGCCACGGCCTGCGGCTGTTGCCGGCCTTCGGGGACTGGAACGACGAGTCCACCGCTTACGAGGCCTTCGTCGCGGGCGGGGGCGTCACCACACCGCCCGAACCCGATTCCGACGACCTCTACGTCATCTCGTACACGAGCGGGACGACCGGCCGGCCCAAGGGCGCCATGGTCACGCACCGTTCGCTCAAGAACACGGCGCGCAACCACGCGCACTCCTATCGGACGCCGCAGGGCAGCATCTGCCTCTACTACTCGAACATGTCGTTCGTCTCGACGGTGCTCGGCCTCATGATCGCGCACGTGTTCGTGCGGGGGACGATCGTGATGATGGTCGACGTCGACGGGCCAGAGTCGGTCATGGAGGCGATCGGCCGGGAGCACATCAC
The DNA here is from genome assembly GCA_049654285.1 of Microbacterium sp. GTDB lineage: Bacteria > Actinomycetota > Actinomycetes > Actinomycetales > Microbacteriaceae > Microbacterium. The sequence continues at coordinate 5,027 of JBASAE010000526.1, read as the reverse complement.
CTTCACCTTCGTCCCGACGCCCTGGATCCCCGCCATGACGGAGCTCGCCCGGCGGCATCCCGACAAGTGGCAGCAGATGCGAACCTTCGTGCATTCGACCTCCAAGGCGCCACCGGCGCAGATGCGGCGGTGGGCCGAGGTCGTGGGGCACCGTTACCTCGAGGGATGGGGTATGACGGAGGGATCGGGGAGCCTCTTCACCGTCACCGACGTCGACTCCGTCGTGCTCGGCTCGACGGCGGACGACCTCTTCGCCTCCGCGGGCCGCGCCGCGTTCGACTGCGGTGTGCGCGTCGTCGACGAGGACGGCGTCGACGTGCCCCACGACGGTGTCACCGTGGGAGAGCTCATCGTCACCTCGCCGGCACTCGTCGTCGGGTACTGGAACAAGGAGGAGGCGACGCGCAAGGCGTTCCGCGACGGCTGGTTCTACAGCGGCGACCTCGGTGCCATGGATGCCGAGGGCTACGTGTACGTCACGGAGCGTCGCAACGACCTCATCGTGAGCGGCGGCATGAACGTGTACCCCTCGGAGGTGGAGGCGTGCATCGCCGAGATGCCCGCGGTCGCGGAGGTCGCGGTCGTCGGCGGCCCGCACGAGAAGTGGGGGCAGTCGCCCGTCGCGTTCATCGTCACACGCGCAGACGCCTCGATCGACGAGGAGGACGTCGTCGCGCACTGCACCCGGTTCCTCGCCCGCTACAAGCGTCCGACGCGTGTGCTGTTCGTCGACGATCTCCCCCGCAACGCGAGTCAGAAGATTCTGCGACACGTCCTCCGGCAGAGCCTCGAGGCCTGACATCCATCCGTGACCGACAGACAAGGAATGACAATGACAACGGCGTACATCGTCGAAGCGGTCCGCACCCCGGTCGGAAAGCGAGGGGGAGGGCTCGCCGCGATCCACTCCGCAGATCTCGCGGCCCACGTCCTGTCCGAGCTCATGGAGCGCGCCGGCATCGATCCCGGGCTCGTCGAGGACGTCATCCTCGGCTGCCTCGACAACGTCGGTCCGCAGGCCGGATGCATCGCTCGCACAGCCTGGCTCGCGGCGGGTCTTCCCACGCACGTGCCCGGCGTGACGCTCGATCGTCAGTGCGGCTCATCGCAGCAGGCGGTGCATTTCGCCGCCCAGGCCGTCATGAGCGGGACGGCGGACCTCGTCGTCGCAGGCGGCGTCCAGAACATGAGCATGATCCCGATGGGCACGTCGGCCCTCGTCGGTGCCGAGATGGGGCTGGGGCGGGACCCCTTCGAGGGCTCCGCCGGCTGGCGGGCGCGCTACGGAGACCAGCCCGTCTCGCAGTTCCACGGTGCCGAGGAGATCGCCCGGCAATGGTCGATCAGTCGTGAGGAGATGGAGGAGCTCGCCCTGGAGAGCCACAGGCGGGCGATCGTCGCGACCGATGAGGGGAGGTTCTCCGCCGAGATCACGCCGATCGCGGGCATCCAGGTCGATGAGGGCCCTCGTCGTGACACGACGCTCGAGCGGATGGCGTCGCTGTCGACGCTGGCGCCCGAAGGGCGCATCACGGCGGCCGTCGCGAGTCAGATCTCGGACGGCGCATCCGCCGTCCTCGTCGCGAGCGAGCGCGCGGTGCGCGAGTACGGTCTCACGCCCCTCGTGAAGGTGCACGCTCAGGCGGTCGTCGGATCGGACCCGATCCTCATGCTGACGGGGCCCATCCCGGCGACGCGGAGGGTGCTCGACCGGGCCGGGCTCGAGCTGGACGACATCGGCGTCGTGGAGATCAACGAGGCCTTCGCCTCGGTCGTGCTCGCATGGCAGCGCGAGTTCGACGCCGACATGAGCCGGGTCAACGTCAACGGCGGCGCCATCGCGCTCGGACACCCCATCGGGGCCAGCGGCACGCGCATCATGACGTCGCTCATCTCGGAGATGCGCCGCGCGGGAACCCGCTTCGGCCTGCAGAGCATGTGCGAGGGCGGAGGACAGGCCAACGCGACGATCCTCGAGCTCGTGGAGTAGGAGGTGTCGGACACCAGGATCGTCCTCCGGGTCGAGGGACGCGTGGCCACGCTCGAACTGACGGGCCGTGACGATGCCAACGCCATGGACCTCCTGTTCGTGGAGCAGCTCGACCTTCTGGTGCAGGAGGTGGCTTCGGCGGTGGCAACCGGGCACGTCGACGTGCTCGTGCTCCGCGCCGAAGGACGCCACTTCTGCGTCGGGGGAGACCTCGCCGATTTCGCCGAGGCGTCCGACATCTCCGCACATATCACCCGCATGACCGCGCACGCGCACCGCGCGATAGGAGCCCTGCACGCGCTCGAGATCCCCGTGGTCGCACGCTGGCAGGGCGCCGCCGCCGGCGGCGGGATCGGCTTGCTCCTCGCGGCGGACATCGTCGTCGCCGCGTCGACGGCGACCCTCACTGCCGGGTACTCGGCGGTCGGCCTCACGCCGGATGCGGGGGTGAGCTGGGCGATGCCGCGCAGGGTCGGTGTCGCGAGGGCGCTCGAACTGCTCCTCACGAACCGCCGCGTCGCGGTGGACGAGCTCACTGACCTCGGGCTCGTGTCTCGAGTTTCGACGATCGACGGACTCGACACCGTCGTCGACGAGGTCGTGGCGGAGCTCCTCCGCGTCGACGGCGAGTCCGCACGTGCCACGAAACGACTCGTGCGTGCGGCAGCGACCCACGGTCTCGACGCGCATCTGGACGTCGAGGCCGGCTCCATTGCAGGCCTCGCGCGTGCCGATCGCTTCCGATCGCGTCTCGATCGGCCTCGGGGGTCGTCGGATGCCGATTGATCCGAGCTCCCTCGGCGTCTCGACCCCGCCCCGGCGCTTCTCCTGGACCGATCGAGACACGATGCTCTACGCCCTCGGCGTCGGAGCGGACGCGTCGACACCGCAGTTCGTCACCGAGAACTCCTACGGCGTCGTGCAGCGCGTGCTCCCGACGTACGCCGTCATCGTCGCGGACGCGAGCGCCGCCCTCGGTCTCGTCGGCGACATCGACCTCTCGCGGCTCGTGCACGGGTCGCAGTCGATGGAACTGCACGCACCGCTGCCGGCATCCGGTGCCGTCGAGGCGACAGCGAGCATCGTCGGCCTCGTCGACAAGGGACTCGGCGGCAACGCGATCATCAACCTGGCGGCGCGTGCGCACGACATCGGGTCGGGCGAGCTCCTGGTCGAGACCCGCTCGACCGTCGTGCTGCGTGGCGGAGGAGGGTTCGGTGGCGCTGCGGGAGGTGCACGGGAGACGACCGAGATCCCCGATCGCCCCGCCGATCACGAGGTCTCGCAGTGGACGCGCGCCGATCAAGCGCTCCTGTATCGCCTCTCCGGGGATCGCAACCCGCTGCACAGCGACCCATGGTTCGCCCGCGAGCAGGCGGGTTTCCCGCAGACGATCCTGCATGGGCTGTGCACCTACGGGTTCGCCGGCCGGGCGTTGCTGTCGGAACTGTGCCGCGGCGATGCCGAGCACCTGACCGGCATGTCGGCGAGCTTCACGGCGCCGGTGTTCCCGGGGGAGGTGCTCACGACCCGGATCTGGCGGACGGGACCGCGGGATGCCGTGTTCCGTACGTCCGCGCATCGGGATGGCGAGCAGTCGCGTGTCGTCCTCGACGGCGGCCGGGTGCGTCACGCCGAGCTCTCCGGCTGAGCGAGGAGCTCAGGGCTTCGTATGGAAGTCCGCTGCGATGGAGCGCAGCCGGTCGGGGTCGATCGACGGCCATCCGTAGTACGACGACGTGCGTGCGGCACGGTCTCCGAGGCGCCGCTTGGCGAGCGCGGGCATGTCCTCGGGGCTTCCCTGGACGACGAAGCGATCGATCATCTCGGCAGGCATGACCTCGAGGGCACGCTTCGCGTCGCCCGACTTCGAGAGCGTCGTCAGCTCCGGCTGCAGCTCTCCGCAGCCGATCGCGTCGAGGACCGGAAGGTACGACGGCGTCGACGCGTAGAACGCGAGCTGCATCGCGGCCTGCTCCCGCCGTCGGGCGATCTCTTCCGGGGTGTCGCCCATGATCATGAAGAGAGGGATCGAGATCTCGAGGTCGTCCATCGTGCGCCCCGAGCGGGCTAGGCCGCGCTCGATCGCGGGATAGGTCACCTGCTCGAGATACTCCTTGTTCGTGAAGGAGTGCAGGATGATCCCGTCGGCCACCTCGGCGGCCATCTCGACCATCTTCGGCCCGACGGCCGCGAGGTGGATCGGGATGCGGTGATCGTGCGGCCGGGGCGCCCAGAAGCCGTTCATGAGCGTATGGGAGTAGTGCTCTCCTTCGAAGGAGAGGCGGTCGCCCGTGCGCCATGCGTCCCAGATCGCCCGCAGAGCGAGCACGAACTCGCGCATCTGACTGACCGGTCCCTCCCAGGGCATGGAGAAACGACGCTCGATGTGGGCCCTCACCTGACTGCCGAGACCGAGCGTGAACCGTCCGTCTGCGACATCGGCGATGTTCCACGCCGTGTACGCGACGGTCATCGGGTTGCGCGCGAGGGCTACGGCGATCGCGGTCCCGACCTCGATGCGCTCGGTCTGCCGGGCGACTTCATAGGCTTGCAGGAACACGTCGACGCCCGTCTCGGTGCACCACGCCCGGTCAAGTCCGGCAGCTTCGGCGGTGAGGGCAAGGGTGCCGGACCGCAGGAGATCCTTCTCGATGAGCGTGGTGTCGATGCGCATACCTATACCTTACCAAGCGGTTGCTTGCTACACTATCGGTGTCCTCATCCCCGACAGCCCATCGCGATCGCGAGCCGCTCTGGAGTCCTTATGATCAAGCTCTTCTTCTGCCTCCGACGTCGACCCGACCTCAGTCGTGAGCAGTTTCAGGCTCATTGGAGTGGCGTCCACGCGGACATCGCTCGCCGTGGCGCGAGCGCGCTGGGCGCGGTGAGGTACGTGCAGAATCACACCCTGTCGCTGCCGATCAACGACGATCTCCGGGCGTCACGAGGGGCGCCGGAGCCGTTCGACGGCGTCGTCGAGCTGTGGTTCGAGTCGATCGACAGCGTCGCGTCGACGTTCCACGAGCCCGATGCG
>JBASAE010000525.1:0-6700 GCA_049654285.1 Microbacterium sp. | reverse complement strand
GTACGCCGCGTCCAGGGCGGCTCGCGGCCGGGCGTCCTCCGGGCGCTCCGCGAGGAACAGCGGCAGCATCCGCTCGGCGCAGGCGAGGGTCCATTCGACCAGTTCCCGGCGGTCCCGCTCCGACAGGGTCAGATCGGCGTCGTCGGGCAGCTCGCCGATCGTCTCCGCGTCGAGCTCGTCGATCGCGTCCACGTCGCTCCGCTCCGACTCCTCCACGCCGCTCATCGGTGCACGAAGTCCGGCGACCGCTTCTCCCGGAAGGCCGCCATGCCCTCCTTCTGATCCGCGGTGTCGAACAGCTCGGCGAACGCCCGCTTCTCGACCGCGAGGCCCTCGGCGAGCGTGGTCTCCATCGCCGCGTCCAACGCGGCCTTCGCGGCGTACACCGAAGGCAGCGACTTCGAGGCGATCGTCTCGGCGAGCGCCGTCGCCGAGGTCAACAGCTCGGATGCCGGCACCACGCGGGACACCAGTCCGATGCGCTCCGCCTCGTCGGCCTTCACGAGCCGCCCGGAGAGCACGAGCTCCGCGGCCTTGTAATAGCCCACGGCACGGATCAGCCGCTGCGTGCCGCCCATCCCGGGGATGACGCCGAGGTTGATCTCGGGCTGCCCGAACACCGCCGTGTCGGCCGCGAGGATGATGTCGCACATCATCGCCAGCTCGCAGCCGCCGCCCAAGGCGTACCCGGCGACCGCGGCGACGACCGGGGTGCGCACGGCCGCGAAGTCCCGCCAGACCCCGAAGTGATCGGTGGAGACCATCTCGGCCGCGGTCATGTCCTCCATCTCCTTGATGTCAGCGCCCGCGGCGAATGCCTTCTCGGAGCCGGTCACCACGATGGCGCCGATGCCGGGATCCACGTCGAAGGCGACGGCGGCCGCGGTGACCTCCTCGGCGACCCGGCTGTTCAACGCGTTCAGCGCATGCGGCCTGTTGAGGGTGATCCAGCCCACCCGTCCCCGTTGTTCCACGAGGATCGTCTCGAACTCGGTCATGGATGCTCCCTCCGCCGCCTCGTCGCGGTCATCCCATTATCCCCGGTGCCGGCGCCCGGTCTCCACGAGAAGGTCAGGAGGCGTCGCGGATGTCGGTGATGATGCCGGAGAAGTCGCGGGCGGCCCCGGAGCCGGCGGCGAACGCGGCGTAGATCCGCTGCGCGAGGCGCCCGAGCTGGGCGTCCGTCGCGGTCTGCTCGATCGCCTGCAGCGCGAGCCCCAGGTCCTTCGCCATCAGCGCGCCCGCGAAACCCGGCTGATAGTCGCGGTTCGCCGGGCTGGTCGGCACCGGCCCCGGCACCGGGCAGTTCGTCGTGAGGGCCCAGCACTGCCCCGAGGCGTGGGAGGCCACGTCGTAGAGCGCCTCGTGCGAGAGCCCCAGCCGCTCGCCCAGCACGAACGCCTCGGCCACCGCGATCTGCGACACCCCGAGGATCATGTTGTTGCAGACCTTCGCGGCCTGCCCGAGCCCCGGACCGCCGCAGTGCACGATGCGCTGGCCCATCGCCTCGAGCAGCGGCAGCGCGGCGGCGAAGTCCTCGTCGGATCCACCGACCATGAACGCGAGCGTGCCGTTCTCGGCGCCGACCACGCCGCCCGACACCGGCGCGTCGATGCTGCGGTGCCCGGCGGCGAGCGCCAGCTCGTGAGCGGTGCGGGCCTCGTCGACGGCGATCGTCGAGGAGTCGATGAACAGCGAGTCGGGCCGCGCCGCCGCGAGCAGCCCGTCGCGGTACGCCTCGATCACGTGCCTCCCGCTCGGGAACATGGTCAGCACGACGTCCGCATCCGCCGCCGCCTCTGCTCCGGAGAGGACGACCGGGATGCCGGCATCCTTCGCGGCGTCGACCGCGGCGGGGACCACGTCGAAGCCGATCACCTCGTACCCCGCCGCCACGAGGTTCTTCGCCATGGGCAGGCCCATGTGGCCCAGCCCGAGGAATGCGATCTTCATGTCACGCCCCCTTGTGTCCCTGTTCGCTCAGCACCGCACGCCCGATGATCAGGCGCATGATCTCGTTGGTGCCCTCCAGGATCTGATGCACGCGCAGATCGCGCACCACCTTCTCGATCCCGTAGTCCTGAAGGTACCCGTAGCCCCCGTGCAGCTGCAGGGCCCGGTTGGCGACGTCGAACCCGGCATCCGTCGCGAAGCGCTTCGCCATCGCACACCGCTCCGCGACGTCGGGCGCCTTCTCGTCGACGGCCTGCGCGCCGTCCCGCACCATCAGCCGCGCGGCGTGCAGGTCGGTGCGCATGTCGGCGAGCGCGAACCGGATCGTCGGGTTCTCGGCCAGCGCGGCGCCGAACGTGAACCGTTCGTGCACGTACCGCACCGCGCGATCCATCGCCCACTGCGCGCCGCCGAGCGAGCAGGCGGCGATGTTCAGCCGGCCGCCGTTGAGCGCCGACATCGCGATCGAGAACCCCCGGCCCTCCGCCTCCAGGATGTTCTCCGCCGGCACCCGCACCTCGTCGAAGACCACCTGACGGGTGGGCTGGGCGTGCCAGCCCATCTTCTTCTCGGGCGCTCCGAACGAGATGCCGGGCAGGTCGGCCGGCACGATGAACGCGCTCACCCCGCGGGAGCCGGGCTCCCCGGTGCGCGCCATCACGATGTACACACCGGCTTCGCCCGCTCCCGAGATGAACTGCTTCACCCCGGTGATGACGTACTCGTCGCCCGTGCGGATCGCGCTGGTCGCGATCGCCGCGGCGTCCGATCCCGCCCCCGGCTCGGTGAGGCAGTATCCGCCGAGGATCCGCATCGCGGTGAGCGACGGCAGCCATTCGGCGCGCTGCGCATCGGTGCCGTAGGTGTCGATCATCCAGGCGACCATGTTGTGGATCGAGATGTAGGCCGCGATCGTCGGGTCCCCCTTCGCGAGCTCCTCGAAGATCGCGACCGTGTCGACGCGGGAGAGCCCGCTGCCGCCGAAGTCCTCGCGCACGTAGATTCCTCCCAGGCCCAGCTCCCCGGCACGGCGCAGGCTCTCGCGCGGGAACAGGTGCCGCTCGTCGCGCTCGACGGCGTGCGGGGCGAGCTCGGTCTCGGCGAAGTCGCGCACGGCGCCGATGATGGCGTCGCGCTCCTCGGGGGTGATCTGCGGAGCGGCAGGCGTGACGATGGTCATCAGTGGTTCTCCATGGTCGGCATGACGAAGCTGGCACCCTCGCGGATGCCGCTGGGCCAGCGGCTCGTCACGGTCTTCGTCTTGGTGTAGAACCGGAAGCCGTCGGCACCGTGCTGGTTCAGGTCGCCGAACCCGGAGGCCTTCCACCCGCCGAACGTGAAGTACGCGATCGGGACGGGGATCGGGATGTTCACCCCGACCATGCCGACGTTCACCCGGGCGGCGAAGTCGCGGGCGGCGTCGCCGTCGCGGGTGAAGATGCCGACGCCATTGCCGTAGGGGTTGTCGGACGCCAGGGCCAGCGCCTCCTCGTAGTCGGCCGCGCGCACCACCGAGAGCACCGGCCCGAAGATCTCCTCCCGGTAGATCGACATGTCGGGCGTCACGTGATCGAACAGCGTGGGGCCGAGGTAGAAGCCCGACTCGTGCCCGTCGACGACGAGGCCGCGTCCGTCGGCGACCAGGGTCGCCCCGGCATCCGCACCCTGCTGGATGAGCCCCTCCACGCGCTCCTTCGCCGCCGCGGTGACGAGCGGCCCGTAGTCGACTCCCGGTTCCATGCCGGGGCCGACCCTCAGCCCGCGCACGCGCTCGGCGAGCTTGGCGACCAGGGCGTCGGCGGTCTCCTCGCCGACCGGCACCGCGACAGAGATGGCCATGCAGCGTTCGCCGGCCGAGCCGAACCCGGCGCCGATCAGCGCATCGGCCGCCTGGTCGAGGTCCGCGTCCGGCATGACGATCAGATGGTTCTTCGCCCCGCCGAAGCACTGGGCACGCTTGCCGTTCGCCGTGGCGGTGGCGTAGATGTACTCGGCGATCGGCGTCGAGCCGACGAAGCCGACCGCCTGAACGCGCGGGTCGGTGAGGATCGCGTCGACCGCCTCCTTGTCGCCGTGCACGACGTTGAGGATGCCGGCGGGCAGCCCCGCCTCGAGGAACAGCTCGGCCAGCCGCACCGGAACCGAGGGATCGCGCTCGGAGGGCTTGAGCACGAAGGCGTTGCCGCTCGCGATCGCGGGGCCCGCCTTCCACAGCGGGATCATGGCGGGGAAGTTGAACGGGGTGATGCCCGCGACCACGCCCAGGGGCTGACGCATCGAGTAGACGTCGATGCCCGCGCCGGCGTCGGTGGCATACTCGCCCTTCAGCAGGTGCGGTGCGCCGATGCAGAACTCGATCACCTCGAGTCCGCGGATCACGTCCCCCTTGGCGTCCTCGAAGGTCTTGCCGTGCTCGCGGGAGAGGAGTTCGGCCAGCTCGTCCATGTGCTGATGTGCGAGGTCGACGAAACGCATCATCACGCGGGCGCGCTTCTGCGGGTTGGTCGCCGCCCACTCCGGCTGGGCGGCTGCGGCGTTCGCGATCACCTCGCGCACCTCGTCGGTGGACGCCAGCGGCACGCGCGCCTGCACGGCACCGGCGCTGGGGTCGAAGACGTCCGCGAAACGGCTGTCCTCCCGGGGGTCGACATGCTTTCCGCCCACAAAGTGCGGGATTGTACGGATCATTGTGTAGCGCTCCTCTGTGCCCTCTTTGGCACACTGACCAGGATACTCCGTAATCCATACAGATAGTAGGGTTCCCTAGTAAATGTTAGGCGTCTTCGACCAGGCCTGACGACATCGCGCGATGCGCACGGTGGACGGCACCGAGACCTCCATTGGCGACGCGAAGGCGAAGGGACAGGTGGTGCTCCCGTGCCCCGTCGACGACGAGGGCGTCGCCCGGATCAGCGCCGCCGCACTCCTGACGGCGATGGCCCGACGGAGACGGCTGGGTTCAGGTCAGTTCGCGAAAAGGACTGCGGATCTCGACACCCTCGATGACCTGACCGTGGCTGAGGTCCTCCGTCCACAGCACGCCGCACCCCATCTGCTGCGCGCTGCGCACGATCATGGCGTCCCAGATCGAGAGCTGCGCCTCGTGCGACAGCGCGACAGCGGCGACGACGTCCTCCGCGACCGGCGAGTGCGTCGGCCAGCGGGAGAACCGCTGCATCAGACGGCGTGCGACGTCCGGAGTGTAGCCGACGTGCCGCATCCTGCGGGTCATCGTGTTGTGGAACTCGAGCATCACTTGCACACTCAGCGTCGCGCGTCGACTTCGGCCGAGGCCATCGAGCAGCGTCGCAGCGACCTCGTGGCGAGGGCCGGCATCCGGTTCATAGGCGTACACCAGGACGTTCGTGTCCAGAAACGCCCGCTCACGGCTTGCCATGCGGTCTCTCCGGGTCGTTCCGTTCGTACAGATCCTCGCGCTTCCAGGTGATGGGGGTGAACCCCGGGCCGAATCCCTTCCGCATCTCCGCCATCTGCTCCGCCCACATGGTGTCGTAGTCGTCATTGACGGCGACCCGATCGCTCAGCACCTCCGCGACCATCGCCGAGATCGACGTGTCATGCGCGGCGGCGTAGATCTTCGCCCGGCGGATCAGGTCCGCAGGCAATGACAGCGTGATGTTCCGATTCGACATGTGAACCAGTGTAACGCTGGTATACGTATCCATCATCGGCTCCTCAGAGGTAGTCGTCCGGATGGAGCTGGCGGATGCCCTCGCGGTGCAGTACGAACTGCGCGCGCAGCGGCAGTCCCAGGTCGTGCGCCTGCTCCACCATCGCGCGCGCCCACGCCCGGTCGTTGCCGGTGATCCTCTCGGAGCCGAGCCGCTCCCACACCAGGACGGCGCTGGCATGCCCGGTCGCCTCGAGCAGCATCGCGATCCGCCGCACCATCAGGTGCGAAAGCGCGACCTCGCCCAGGTCGTCGACAGTGACCGTCTCGAGCGGATCGCTCGGATGATCGGCCATCGGGATGACAGGATCGCCGAGACGCCCCTGTGCATCGATGAACAGCATCCAGACCTGTCGCGCACTCGCGCGTTGCAGAAGGAGCGCGAGCAGGTCGCGGAGCTCTTCGTCGGTGTGCAGGATGCGGGTGCGCGGATCGACGTTCATGCGGCCATCGTGACCGCTCCACCCGCCCCGGGAAGCCCGGAAAGAGCTCTTGTGGAAGGAGAATCATGGATCCCCGGATGTGTAGGACGAGTCTCATAGGATCGTGAGGTCGATGGCGGAGGAGAACGAGATGAACAGCCAGGACTGGCCCGACACCCCGGTGATCGCCGGCGCCCTGCACTACTTCCGCGTGCACCCCGACCAGTGGGCCGACCGGCTGGCACGGCTCGCATCGATGGGGTGACCGCGGTCGAGACGTACGTCGCCTGGAACTTCCACGAGCGCCGCCCGGGCGTTCGGTCCTTCTCGGGGTGGCGCGACCTGCCACGGTTCATCGGGCTCGCCGCGGACGCCGGGCTCGAGGTGATCGTCCGCCCCAGTCCGTACATCTGCGCGGAGTGGGACGCCGGCGGGCTGCCCTCCTGGCTGCGCGAGACCGAGAGGGTGCCGCTGCGCACCGCCGACCCGCGCTTCCTCTCCGCGGTGGCCGCCTGGTACGACGACCTGATCCCGCGCCTGGTGCCGCTGCAGCGCACGAACGGGGGGCCGATCGTGTCGATGCAGGTCGAGAACGAGTACGGCTCCTACGCCGACGACCACGACTACATGGAGT
>JBASAE010000524.1:0-2504 GCA_049654285.1 Microbacterium sp. | reverse complement strand
GCTGGGACACCGAGGAGAACTGGTCCCGGCTCACCCGGTTCCTCTCCTCCCTCGGCCGGACCCTCGATGACGTCGCGACCGTCACGTCGACGCACCTCCACCCCGACCATCTCGGGCTCACCCGTCGGATCGCCGATCACACGGGCACCCCGGCGATCATGCATCGGGTCGAGATCGAGGCCTTCCACAGCGACCGGCCCCGGGCGAACCTCGACGTGGACGAGGAACGGCTGACGACGTGGGGCGTGCCCGAGGAGCAGCACGGCCGGCTCAGTGGGCCCCTCGACCTCGGGGTGCTTCCGACGCTCCCGTCCGGCCTCAGACCGATCGAGGACGGCGAGCTGCTGCCGATCCCGGGCCGACGCATCGAGGCGGTGTGGACGCCAGGACACACCAGCGGGCACCTGTGCTTCCGCGAGGTCGACGAACGACTCCTCTTCACCGGCGACCACGTGCTCCCGACGATCAACCCGGGACTCGGCCTCGGCGGGCGGGTCCGCACCAATCCGGTCCTCGACTACCTCGGGGCGCTGGAGCGCATCGCCGAGCACGACGACCACGAGATCCTGCCGGGACACGAGGCCCCCTTCCGAGGTCTCGCCATACGATGCGCATCCGCGGCCGAACATCATCTGCGGCGAGCGCGGGAGGTGCGCGACCTGATGGCCTCGCACCCCGGTCTGAGCGTCTGGGACACCGCGCGGCGACTCAGGTGGAGGCGCGGCTGGGATGCCCTGCGGGACTACCACGCGGTCTCCGCGCTCGCCCAGACGCAGCTGCACATGGAGTTCGTCGCGGCGCCGGAGGCGGCCCGATATCTCGATCGGAAGTGAGGAGCTGGCATGTTGGAGCTCGAAGGGCGGATCGCCGTCGTCACCGGAGGCGCATCCGGAATCGGCGCGTCCTGCGCGATCGCGCTGCGCGAGGCCGGCGCCATCGCCGTCGTGTGGGATGTCGCCACCGGCGCGGACGTCTTCTGCGATGCGGGCGATGAGAGCTCGGTCGCCGCGGCGCTCGTCGAGACCGAGGCTCGTTTCGGCACCCCGTCGCTCCTCATCGCCTCCGCCGGCGTCAGCCTCCCCGGCCGGATCGTCGACCTTCCGGTCGAGCGCTGGGACCGCACGATGTCCATCAACCTCCGAGGGGCGTTCCTCGGCGTTCAGGCCATCGCGCGACGAATGATCGAGACGGGCCTGGACGGCTCCCTGCTGCTCGTCTCGAGCGTGAACGGCGGGATCGCCGACCCGGGGCTGTCCGCCTATTCCGCGTCGAAGGCAGCGGTCGACCATTTCGCCCGCGTCGCGGCGGTGGAGCTCGGACCGCACGGCATCCGCGTCAACTCGATAGCCCCGGGCCCGACCTCCACCCCGATGGTCGCGCACCTTTCCACCCGCCCGGAGTGGGTCGAGGCGACGAGCGAGCTGACCCCGCTCCGACGGATCGGCACACCCGACCTCATCGCCGAGGCGGCCCTGAACATCCTGCGATCGGAGTGGATCACCGGGCTGACGGTGCGGGCCGACGGCGGCGCCGCGCTCATGACGGCGCGGGGCGGGATGCGCGCGAAGGGATACCCGGCGGACGCGCCCGAGTCCGTATAGCCGATCTCTCAGGGAGCGATCGGTTCCGGGCGCGCCGCGTCCGGAACCGATCGCATCAGGTGAGCGGAACGGACGGGGACGCGAAGGAGCCCCGTTCCCATGCTCCGGAGAGCGGACCGGCGGCCGCCTCCGCGATCGCCTCCGCCGTCCACGAGTCGGCATGCTGCGCGAGCTCCTCCTCGACGTGCGCCCGGCGCACCGTCGTGAGCGTCCGCCCGTCGAAGCGGATCACCTGCCCGGTCAGCGCCGCGCTCGCATCGGACACGAGATAGACGAGTGCGCTCGCGATGGAGTCCGCGCTCGCCATGCCGGACCGGTCCGTGACGGGGCGGCCGTAGCGCGCCGCGTGGTACCGATCGGCCTGGTCGGACATACGGGTGCTCGCCAGGGGTGAGAGCGCGTTGACCCGGATGCCCCGCTCCGCGAGCTCGATCGAGGCCGCGACGGTCAGGGCGACGACACCGGCCTTCGTCGCGCCGTACGCCGAGAGATGCGCCATGCCGAACATCGAACCGGAGGCCGTGTTCACGATCGCCCCTCCGCTGCTCATGCCCCGGGCCGCCGCCGCGGTGCCGAGGATCGTGCCGAGGAGGTTCACCTCGATGAGCCGTCTGGTGCGGTCGATGTCGATGGCACCCACGGGCTGGAGGACTTCGATGCCGGCGTTGTTCACCCAACCGTGCAGGCCCCCGTAGGCGGAGACGGTCGTCGTGGCGACCTCGTCCAGGAAGGCCGGGTCCGTGATGTCGCCCGGCACGGCGATCGCGCGGCCGCCGGCGGCGACGATCTCGGCCACGACGGCGCCCAGCTCTGCGACGTCGATGTCCGTGAGCACCAGCCCCGCCCCGCGTCGCGCACACTCCCGCGCGTAGCCGGCGCCGAGGCCGCGTGCCGCACCGGTGA
>JBASAE010000523.1:0-5158 GCA_049654285.1 Microbacterium sp. | reverse complement strand
CTCACGCCCCGCGGCCGGCGACTCCCCCGCGCCGAGCCGCTGCGCGTACGCGGCCGGGTGCTTCACGTTCCACCAGCGCAGCCCCGCGACGTGGCTGTGCGCCCCCGGTCCGAAGCCCCACCAGTCGAAGCCGCGCCAGTAGGCGAGGTTGTGCCGGGACCGCTGCCCGTCCTCACGCGCCCAGTTGCTCACCTCGTACCAGTCGAAGCCCGCCGCGGCGAGACGAGCATCGGCGAGCTCGTACATGTCGGCCTGCAGATCGTCGTCCGGCTCGGGGACCTCGCCGCGACGGATCTGCCTTGCCAGCTTCGTGCCGTCCTCGACGATCAGCGCGTAGGCCGACAGGTGATCGGGGGCGAGCAGCAGAGCGGCGTCGAGCGACGACTCCCAGTCGGAGAGGGACTCTCCCGGGGCTCCGTAGATGAGGTCGAGGCTCACCGCGAGACCGGCGTCCCGGGCGGCCTGGACCGCGGCGCGCACGTTCTCGGGCCGATGGGTGCGATCGAGTGCGGCCAGCACGTGCGGGACGGCGGACTGCATCCCGATCGAGAGCCGGGTGACGCCGGACGCCGCGAGCTGCCGCGCGACGTCGGGGGTGACCGTGTCCGGGTTGGCCTCGACGGTGACCTCCGCCCCGGCGCGGATGCCGAACGCCTCCGCTGTCGCGTCGAGCATGCGCGCCAGATCGCCGGTCGGCAGCAGCGTGGGGGTGCCGCCGCCGAAGAACACGGTGTCGAGAGGGCGCAGTGCGCCGGCGTCCGTCAGCACCCGCCTGGCCAGCGCCACCTCCGCCCCGAGCGTGCCGGCGTACTCGTCCTGGCGCGCGCCACGCAGCTCTGTCGCGGTGTAGGTGTTGAAGTCGCAGTACCCGCAGCGCACCCGGCAGAACGGCACATGCAGATATGCCGAGAACGGAATATGCGGATCGATCGACAGGTCCCGAGGAAGGGCGCCGTCGGCGGGCGCGGGGTCGCCGAGCGGCAGCGGTCCGGCCATCATCGCGCTCCGCGCATCCCCGACGTCACAGCGGCGTCGCGTACAGCGGTGAGATCGCGCGCAGATAGCGGGCGAACAGCTCCTTCCGGCGGGCGCGCACCAGGGCGGGCACCGTACGGTAGGCCATCGCGACGGGCGCGTCGAACGCGCGCACGGTGAACCACACCTCGTCGTTCTCCTCACGCCAGTCGAGGTCGAACGCCTCCTCGCCGCTGACCACCGACCCGCCGACGGTGCCGAGCACGAAGCCGATCCGGCGCGGCTCCTCGGTGACCGAGATGACCCGCAGCTCGGCGTCGGCCTTCATGCCGTGCACGCGGCCGTGCACGCGCAGGGTCATGCCCGGCGCGGCGTAGGGAGTCCCCTCGGCGTCGTAGCGCTGCTCGGCCTCGCGGCGGTTGGGGGCGACCGCGTTCCCCTCGGCGTCGAAGCTGACTCCGGCGTAGCCGGGGCTCGACGCGGGACGCACGTCGTCGAGCGCGAGACCCGCCGCGCGCTGCGCGGTCCAGGACAGCAGCGCGTCGCCGGCGGTCTGGAACCGTTCCTCGCCACTGCCGATGCGCCAGGACTGCTCCGCCGGGATGCTGCGCTCCGGCGGATACTGCATGAGGTCGGGGGCGTGCGTCGCCCCGACCGCGGCGTAGTCGACCGTGCCTTCTCGGAATGTCCCGCGACGCATGATGACCAGCCTACGCGACCCCGCCTGGACGACACCCGAACGACGCCACCTGTTCCGGACGGATGTCGCAGGAGGCGGGTCGTGTCCGGATGCGAGGAGGGACGCGACGGCTCTCGACAGCCCCGCCCCAGGCGCCCCGATCACCATCATGCCCACCCGCCCGCGGCCTCGCGCGCCCCTCCTCGCCCAGCCGCAGAGCTCGTTCCGGCCGCTCACCGCGACGGCCGTCATGACGGCCTACGAGAGCGGCGTCGTGCGCCCCGGGACGATCAGCCCCAACTCATAGGCGGCGATCACCGCCTGCACACGGTCGCGCAGGCCCAGCTTGAACAGGATGCGGCTGACGTGGGTCTTCACGGTTCCCTCCGAGACGTGCAGCCGCACGCCGATCTCGGCGTTGCCCAGTCCCTCGGCGAGGGCGATGAGCACCTCGCGCTCGCGTCCGGTGAGCAGGGCCAACGGCCCGTCCGAGAACGAGGGCGTTCGAGGGCGGGACACATACTGCTCGACGAGCCTGCGGGTGAGCACCGGAGCCAGCAGGACATCGCCCGCGGCCACCTGACGGACGGCGGCGAGGATCTGCTCGGGCCCGGCGTCCTTCAGCAGGAAGCCGCTCGCTCCGGCTCGCAGCGCGGAGTAGACGTACTCGTCCAGGTCGAACGTCGTGAGCATCAGGACGCGGGTGCCCTGGCTCTCCCGACGGATGCCGTCGATCGCGCGGATGCCGTCCATGCCGGGCATCCGGACGTCGGTGAGCATGACATCGGGTCGACGTTCCCTGGCCAACGCCACCGCTGCCGCGCCGTCGCCGGCCTCACCCGCGAGGACGAGGTCGGACTGTGACTCGACGATCATCCGCAGGCCGGCGCGGATCAGCGGCTGGTCGTCGACGATACCGACCGAGATCATCGGCCGCGATCCCCTGCTGGCAGCACGGCCCGCACTGTGAAGCCCCCGTCGGGCCGGGGGACGGGCCAGGCCTCTCCCCCGATGGCCGCCACGCGCTCCCGGATGCCGATCAGCCCGCGCCCCGCACCGTCGGGCGCCGTGCGCGGACGGGAGGGCGGCGCGTTGCCGATCTCCACCTCGACGCCGCCCTCGGGCCGCACACCGATCCTCACGTCGGTCTCGACCGGCCCAGCGTGCTTGAGCACGTTCGTGAGGCTCTCCTGCACGATGCGGTACACCGCCAGTTGCACGCCCACGGACGGCAGTGCCGCGCCGTCCGTGTGCAGGCGCACGGGCAGGCCGATCGAACGCATCCGCTCGCACAGCTCAGGGATCTCCGCGAATCCCGGCTGGGGATCGAGATCCCCCGGATCGTCGTCGTCGCGCAGCACCGCGAGCAGAGTGCGCAGCTCGGCCAGCGACTCCTGACCGAGGGACTCGATCCTGATCAGCGCGTCGACGGCGACGCGCGGATCGCGCGCCGCCGCCAGGCGGGCGCCGCCCGCCTGCATGACCACGACCGTGATCGTGTGGGAGACGACATCGTGCAGCTCGCGCGCGATGCGCACCCGCTCGGCGCGCTTCGCCCGTTCCTCCGCCTGCACGCGCACGGCCTCTTCCCGCAACGCGTCGTCGCGATACCGCGCCCAGCTGCGGGCGAAAAGGCCGAGACCCCATGAGCCCGCGAGCAGAGCGGCGTCGTAGAGCAGGTCGCCGGGATCTGCCATCTCGGGGAACCTGATCGCGATCACCGTGAGCGCCATCGCGCTGACCGCCGCACCCGCCGCGCGGCGTCCAGCCCGCTCATCATGGCGGGCGCACGAGTACAACGCGACGAGCCAGGGGACGAACTCGCCCCAGTAGCCGAGATCCAGAGGAATGACCCAGATCGGCACGGCGATGACCGCCACGATCGCACACAGCACCGGCAGGGGACGACGGCGTCGGAACAGCAACAGCACGCAGATCACGGTCATCGGTGCCAGCGTCGTGAGCGGCGACGATCTCCCCACGGCGTCGCTCAGCCCGTAGGCGGCGTCGAGCAGGCCCGCCGCCCACAGCCCGATGGCCGGCACCGCATCCAGGACGACTCCGCGCCAGCCACTGCGTGGTCGCATGCGCCGCAGAACACCTCGCATGCCCCAACGGTAGACCTCGGCGGGCCGTGGCGCGTCTGTCATCCGGCAGACCCCGCATCCCGCTCAGGACAGATCCGCGGTGGCCGAACCGGAGACGCGGCGCCCATGTCCCCTCGGCGACGGTGGGAACAGGACGGCGCATCGGGCGCCGTGAGGAGGTCATCATGGAATGGACATCGACGAAGGCCGTACGCTGGCGGCTCAGCCTGGTCGGCCTGATCGCCGGCCCCGTGCTGCTGGTCGTCTCGAGCGTCTTCATCGTGCCCGGGGGCTCCGGGGGCATGCGTGCAGACTTCGATGCGATGGCGGCACGACCATGGTTGCTGGTGGTGCAGTCCGCACTCGAGGCCGCCGGGTTCGCCGTGTCACTCGCCGCGTTCGCCGCCGTCGCCCGGGTCGCGGATCGGCGCGGTGGGGCACTGGCGACGACGGGGACCGTGCTGTGCGTGCTCGGCGCTCTCGGGTTCATGTGGTCCGCGGCGGGCGGCATGTTCCTGTCGGTGCTGGTACGCATGGACGATCGGGAGGCGGGATTCGCCGCCGCTGTGGCGGTGAACGGCGATGCGGTGACCGGCGCCCTGATCTCGGTGCTGATGCTCGCCGGCGAGGCCGGCATCCTGCTCGTCCTGTTGGGGATGCTCCGCGCAGGACGGATCCGCATCTGGCCCGTCGTGCTCGTCGTCGCCGGGGTCGTCGCTGATCTGGTGCTGCCTGGCGTCCTGTCCGGCCTGACGGCTGACGTGCTGCTGCTGGCCGCCGCCGTCTGGACCGTGCTCAGCCTGCGACGCAGCGGCGCACCGCAGGGAGCGCCGGCGTGACTACTTCTTGTCCTTGCCCTCGATGTCTCCGGAGAGCGCGGCGATGAACGCCTCCTGGGGGACCTCGACGCGGCCGACCATCTTCATCCGCTTCTTGCCCTCCTTCTGCTTCTCGAGCAGCTTGCGCTTGCGGCTGATGTCACCGCCGTAGCACTTCGCGAGCACGTCCTTGCGGATCGCGCGGATGTTCTCGCGCGCGATGATGCGCGCCCCGATCGCGGCCTGGATGGGGACCTCGAACTGCTGGCGCGGGATGAGCTTGCGCAGCCGCTCGGTCATCATCGTGCCGTAGGCGTACGCCTTGTCACGGTGCACGATCGAGCTGAACGCGTCGACCTTCTCCCCCTGCAACAGGATGTCCACCTTCACCAGGTCGGCCTCCTGCGAGCCCGAGGGCTCGTAGTCGAGGGAGGCGTAGCCCTGGGTGCGCGACTTCAGCTGGTCGAAGAAGTCGAACACGATCTCGCCGAGCGGGATGTTGTAGCGCAGCTCGACGCGCTCCTCGGAGAAGTACTCCATGCCCAGCAGCGATCCGCGCCGCGACTGGCACAGCTCCATCACGGTGCCCACGTAGTCCT